>ONVN01000407.1 GCA_900321295.1 uncultured Eubacteriales bacterium | reverse complement strand
TCCGGACCTGCATTTACATACGAATTGTTCGGACGGTGTCTTGTCCCCCGAACTGCTGATGCACGAATGCAGTATGCAGGGCATCACCTTGATGGCAGTGACGGACCATGATACGATGGCAGGTTCAGATATTTTGTGCAAAGGGGAGCATTCAATCCCGGTTATTCCGGCTGTTGAGCTTAGCATGGCAGACCTTCCAGGACTGCATCTGCTGGGGTATGGCCTTGCCGAAGGGAAAAAGCTGCGTGAAAAAATAGCGGAGCTTGCTACATTGCGTGATAAACGTGCAAGACTTATGCTGGAACGTCTGAAAGAAATGGGAATGCCCATCTCCTATAAAGAGCTGCTGGCGAAGAGGCACCTGGAAGGCGGACCGGAGAGCACAATTGGACGTCCTCATATTGCGAGGGCATTGGTTCGCGGGGGATATTGCAAGAATATGCAGGAGGCCTTCGCAAAATATATTGGAAATGAAAAACCAGCCTATATTCCATCTGAAAGGATGCACATTGAACAGGCAATCTGTCTGCTCAATGAGAGCGGTTTTCTGCCGGTCCTGGCACATCCACGTGAACTGCATCTGGAAGACCATTTTCTGGAATCTCTCCTGGATAAGTATTGCATGTTTGGTCTGAAAGGGCTGGAAGTGTATCATCCCTCTGCAAGAAATAAGGGATACGAACCGCTTCTCAACATGGCACGAAGAAGAGGATTGCTGGTCACAGGCGGAAGCGATTTTCATCAGGAAAATGATAATAAACATGGAAGAATTGGATCGACTGCATATGCATGGGACAGTAAGGAAGAAGACATTGCTGCTTTCATGGAAGCTTTGCAGAACGGGATACAATAGTGGGAAGGGGGTGAGTCGTTTTGTCGGAGAACAATGAGAATTTCAGCCAGCCAACACAAAGACGGCGCAGGACAGATCGAAAAAAAGAGACATCCTTGTCTTTTCCTGAAATCAATGAGGAAGAATATGCGGCGCAGCGCCGTGCTTTTCATGAGCTGCCTTCGGATGTGAGTGAGAAAAAGGAAACAGAACCGGAAAATGAAAATGCAGTCCCAGGCGGCAGAGCATCACGCAACAGAAGGCAGAATCGTGAACAAACATCGGATCCTTCCGTTGCGGCAGATACTCCTGTCAAAAGCGACTCATCAAGGAAAGCAGAAGGTCCGACTGAAGTCTTTGGTACCAGAGGTTATCAGCCGGAAAAAACAAAGGATAAGCTGCAAGAGAAGAAACAGGTTTCAGAATCCCCTGAGAAGAAAGGGCAAGGAAAGGAAAAGACCGTTTCGAGCCAGGTACATCCGGTCCAGGATGCATCGGGCAGAACTGATTCCCGAAGTCATAGCCAGACGGATCCTGCCAAGGCTCAAAATGTGAAAATGACAGGATCGATTCCGCAGCAGAACGCAAGGACGGCCGGGCCGATTCCACAGCAGAATGCAAGGACAACGGGACCGATCCCACAGCAGAACGCAAGGACGACCGGGCCGATTCCACAGCAGAATGCAAGGACAACGGGACCGATCCCACAGCAGAATGCAAGGACGACCGGGCCAATCCCGCAGCAGAATGCAAGGACAACGGGTCCGATCCCTCAGCAGAATGCAAGGACAACGGATCCGATCCCTCAGCAGAATACAAGGACAACGGGACCGATCCCACAGCAGAATACAAGGACAACGGGACCGATCCCACAGCAGAATACAAGGACAACGGGACCGATCCCGCAGCAGAATGCAAGAACGACGGGTCCCGTCAATCCTCTGACCGGTCAAATGCCTCCGACAGCTGAACCGCAATCCTGGGGATACAATGGGCCTGCGGCTGAACAGCGTGTATGGGCAGCCAACAATCAGAATATTAACCCATATCCCAATGGCTTTGCATCCAACCAGAGAATTCCTTCCGGCCAGGAACCGTATCCTCCGCGTGAACGCCAGAATGGGTTTTATGCACCAGGGCAGAATATGCGGGGACAGTATTCTCCGAATCAGGAGTTTCGGCCTGAAACACAGAACGCACAGACTCGCCGTGACAATGTGAATGCTCCTATGGGAAACCGCGCGGGTCAGAGTTCCGGGAAAAACGAGCAGAATGAAGGACAAAATACTTCTTTCCCTGTCAGAAAGCTGCTGATTGGAATTTGTGCTGTGATGATTCTGGTCGTTGGCGGAACCTTTCTCAGTCGATTCCTGAAAGAACGGGCTGACTATCGGGCCATGGTGGAATATGTTGAGTCGTACAATGATCTGTTCGTGCCAGGTGTCTATATCGACGGAATATCACTCGAAGGTATGAACATGACCCAGGCTCAGGCAATGGTCGAAAGCAATGCCAGACAGCGTTCCACAGCGTGGTCAGTGAATCTTACCTACAATGGCATGCTCGTTCGTACCATTACAAGCGCTGATCTCTCGATGAATGTGGACGTGCAGCAGACCTTACAGGAAGCATGGAAGCATGGACATACAGGCACAGTGGAAGAGCGGAAAGCGCAGATGGAGGAACTGCAGGTACAGCCGTATAAAGGTGAAACGGCGCAGCCGAGCGGGGATGCGGGTGCGATTGATACGATTCTCCAGGAAATCAACAACCAGGTCTACAGGGTTCCTCAGGATGCGACGATTGCGTCGTTTGATCCAAACCTGACCTACCCATTTACCTTTAACGCCGAAGTGATTGGACGGAAGCTGAACATTGAGGCAGCAAAAGAGGCAATCTATGAAAGCCTTTCGACCATGGCTGCAACCAATGTTGAACTTCAGCTGGAGACACAGACGCCAAGCATTACAGTGGAAAGCCTGAAAAGCAGCCTCCTTGAGCTGCGTGGAAGTGCAACGACTCCGATTTCCTCTTCTTCTGCTGAAGAACGCAACGCAAATATACGAACTGCTTTCTCAAAGATTACGGGAACGATTGTTCAGCCGGGCGGACAGTTTTCATTTAATAGTGTTGTCGGCCCAAGAACAGAGAAAAATGGATTCCTGCCAGCCATAGAGTATGCGTACGGCGAGCTTTCAGACGGCATTGGCGGAGGTGTCTGTCAGGCAAGTACAACCGTTTATCTTGCTGCCGTTCGTGCAGGCATGGAAATACTTAAGCGGGAACCACATTCCGATGCAGTCAGCTATATTGAATATGGTAAGGATGCGACTGTATACTGGTACTCAAATCATAAGATTGATATGGTGTTCAAGAATACAACGGATTCGCCGATTTATATAACTGCTGCAGTGCAGTCTTCTCCGACGAAGAGAACGAATCTTGTTTGTGTTGTAAACATCTATGGAGCCACCATGAATGGTCTGTCCTATGACATTGCAACCCAGGAGACCGTGATTGAAGCACCGGTTGAACCCGAATATGTCAAGGACCGGAACGCTGAGTATGTTACCTATACAGATCAGGAGAAGGTTGTAAGAAAAGCGAGTCCAGGTTGTTCTGTTGACAGCTGGAGGGTGACCTATCAAAACGGCAAGGAAATTGATCGGGTGTTCATGTATACGGATATCTACAAGCCGAAGGCAGAACGAATCTATGTTGGAGTGACACAGAGACCCAGCAAATAAATCAACACAATAAAAGAAAAGCGGCGAATTTGCCGCTTTTCTTTTATTGTGTTTGAGATGCTGATTAGGCTTTTCCGTCGCAGCCGAGAACGTCAACGATCTTGTGCTTGACCATTTCTTTGATGCCCGTGCGTGCTTCACTGAGATACAGACGAGGATCGAAGTCAGAGGGCTTTTCACAGAAATGCTTACGGACGGCAGCGGTGAAAGCAAGACGAAGGTCGGAGTCGATATTGATCTTGCAGACAGCCATGGCTGCAGCCTTGCGAAGCTGTTCCTCAGGAATGCCGACAGCATCAGGCATTTTGCCGCCGTTTTCATTGATGATTTTGACAAAACCCTGCGGAACAGAAGAAGCACCATGCAGAACGATCGGGAAACCAGGCAGGCGCTTGGAGACTTCCTCGAGAATGTCGAAACGGAGAGGCGGGGGCACCAGAAGTCCATCAGCATTGCGTGTGCACTGAGCGGCCGTGAACTTATATGCGCCGTGGGATGTGCCGATAGCGATGGCCAGAGAATCGCAGCCAGTACGGGTCACGAATTCTTCGACATCATCGGGACGGGTGTAGGAAGAATCCTCAGCGGAAACCTTCACTTCGTCTTCAACACCAGCAAGCGTACCAAGTTCAGCTTCGACAACCACACCGTGGTCATGAGCATATTCGACGACCTGCTTGGTGATCTTGATATTTTCTTCCAGGGGAAGGCCGCTCTTGTCAATCATGACAGAGGAGAAACCGCCATCAATGCAGCTCTTGCAGGTTTCGAAATCAGGACCGTGGTCCAGATGAACAGCGATGGGAAGATCCGTATCTGCAACAGCAGCTTCAATCATTTTCATGAGATAGACATGCTTTGCATATTTACGAGCACCAGCGGAAACCTGCAGGATCAGAGGAGCATTGCATTCCTTGGCAGCTTCTGTGATGCCCTGGATGATTTCCATGTTGTTGACATTGAAAGCGCCAATGGCATAATGACCTTCATACGCTTTTTTAAACATTTCAGCAGTGGTAACGATGGCCATGGGTAATCCCTCCTGAATAAGATTTACAGGGATTATAGCACACAAAACAGAGCTTGAAAAGAGAACATCATGAAATCTGCTATGACTACAGGGAGAAGACATCTGTGGAACCGGCAAAGCCAGAGCAAGAAAAACTGCCTTGGAAAAAAGAAGGAATACATTCTTTCGCGAAGAATCGTAGAGACATAGAGAAAAATAGGAAAGGGAGTCCGGGTATGACAGAAAACGATAAAATCAACCATGCCTCTTTGGCGCTTATGGTAATTGGTGCAAATCTTCCAATGGATGAAATATCAGCCACACTTGGAATCAAGCCCACAAAGGTCATCCGGCAGGGCGATGTGCTGAACCGCCTGCCGCAGATTGTCGCCGGTGAAGATGAGTGGATATATGCCCAGGAACTGGAATCTCCCCAGGGTAGGGACGAGATCATGCGGGGGATTCTGCAGAACATTGGCAAGTCAAAGAGCGGCCTGGAAAAAGTGAAGCAATACGGAGAGATCAGGCTGAGGCTTCACGTGCAGAGCAACTATGCCCAGATGGCCTACTGTCTGATGCCGGAAACGCTGAGCGACCTCGCTGCGATTGGAATTCCGCTGGACATTTCTTCCGTTTCATGGGGCGAAATCGGTATGTAACAGTCACGCCATGGCATTCAGGCGATAACCAAAACAGTGCACTGTTTCTATCCACTGGGTTCCGAGCTTTTTCCTGAGGCGGCCGATATGAATGTCTACTGTTCGGGTGATGCATCCCGGAGGGCAGTTCCAAGCTTTTCTCAGGAGTTCCTCGCGGGTCATAAGTGCATTCGGATTTCGCATGAGAATATAGAGAAGCCTGTATTCCTGGAGCGTCAATGGAATGACGGATCCGTTCAATGCAGCCTGATGATTGGTAGTGTTTAACTGAAGACGGCCAATGGTCAGTAGTGTTTCATTGCTTCTTTCAAGAAGATAATTCATGGCTTCACCGATCCTAAGGGAAGAGCACCCATTGACAAGGACTGCACACTTCCCGCGGTACAGTTTCAACAGATGCTTCTGATTTTCTGAAGATGAGCAGATGAATAAGATGGGAAGATTCATCTTTTCCAGAACCGGAAGAATGTTTCTTGCGAATTTCCATGCGAAATGCGTGTCGATGACCGCCAGAGCAGCATCGGAAAACACATTGGAATGATCAGTTCCGTCGTATGAACTGATTTGCTGAAATGTCAGCTGGTTGTCTTCAAGTGCGGTTTCCATCAGAACAGGAAGATTGTGATCAGGTGTGAGTATGAGGCAGACTGCCATGAACTCACCTCCTTCAGTTGGTGATGAACACTGATAGAACGAACCGGCCTGTATCTTTCTTCCGGAAGTGTGCAAATGTTCAGGAATGGTGAAACGAAACATGCCGGACATCGTGTTGTGGAACGTTGACTCAACCGAAAAAGAAATAGCGCAGCAAGCCGATGCGGAAAGTTCTTTCCGCATCGGCTTGCTTTGGTCATGGAAAGAATGTGCAATTGCTGTGAGTTGTGGTACAATAGAAATTGAATGGTGCAGGTATCAATGCCTGCATATGCATTCAGACACACCCAGGAAACAGCAGAAATCATCACGGAAGGGTAAACGGATATGAAAAAAAGAGCACCTAGGCGTGGAATATACATATTGATTCTGTTCATTGCTGCTGTCATTATGGCTGTTGGAATGGAACTGCTCCAGCAGTCTCTGCTGCCTCCCATTTATATCAATGCAGAAGATGTTGCTGAAGGAACGGCAACGTATATACATCCACAGACCGGAAAGCTCGCGCTGGTAGAAGAATGGTCAGCCCTGAGACTTTTCATTACCTTTATGATTCAGCTGATGGTCCTGGTGATCCTCTTCCCGCTGAAGATGGGGAAAAAACTGGCATCGGCGGCTGCCCATACTTTTCAGAGCGTCAAGGCAGACGTAACAGCAGACTGGAGAAAAAGTATTCTGAAGTTTCTTCTGTTTATCGGAGGGGCAACGGCAGCTTTTTTCATCTTTCGTTTGCTGACAACAGATGCACTGCAGAAAAGCAACTGGATGATTGATGTCTTCAGCCTGCTTGGAGGCATTGCCTTTGCCATGCTGGTTACTTTTCGGAAAACACTCGGGAGGAAACCAGAGATCATCTTTCTGGTGCTGACCCTGATGATTGGCGGTATCCTGGCATTTATGCTTCCGGACGCTACGTCGGTCAGCTGGGATGATGGACACCATTTCCAGCATGCACTGAATTATTCAACGATTGGTCATGTCCGGTTTACACAGCAGGACATGGAAGCCATGGAAGCAGACAATGTCAGGAATTACAGTCTTGGTCCGGACAGAAAGGAATGGCTTGCAAAACAGGATGAACTTCATCAGAACGGTGCCGTCTATGTGACGAATGGCTGCCATCTGAGACCGAAGGAATTCTGGATGGGTACCTATGGACTGGGACTGTTTCTGGGACGCCTGTTTCATCTGAATTACTGGAGTACCTGGAGCCTGGGAAGATTTACAGGACTTCTGGCCTATGCACTTCTTGGCTTTTTTGCCATTCGGAGACTGCATTCGGGCAAGATGATCTTGGCATCGGTACTCATGATTCCGGAAGCCATTTTTCTGGCCTCGGATTTCAGCTACGATCCTGGTGTTACCGCACTAACCGTATTGGGACTCAGCTACTGCTTTGCCCAATGGCAGGAACCCGGGAGAAAGATACAGATCCTGGATGAGATCATCATGCTGGGTGCCATGCTGCTGGGATGCATTGCAAAAGCCATTTATTTTCCGATTCTCCTGTTGCCGCTTTTTCTCCCGAAATCGAAGTTCACGGATGAAAAACATCGAAAGCGTTTTGTCCTTGCTGTGATCGGTACGATCATCATCCTGCTCGGATCCTTTATGCTTCCGTTTTTCTTCAGCACCGGAGAAGGCGATACACGTGGAGGATCGGATGTCAATGCTTTTGGTCAGGTTCAGTTTATCCTGAGTCATCCGATGGATTATGCGACGATTCTTCTGCGCTTCCTGGCAAACTATCTCAGCATGGACAGGGCGAAAGAGTTTCTTGGATTTTTTGCCTATATGGGATGGGCACCCAATCTTCTCATGTACCAGATTATTCTTGCCGTTGTCACATTTACGGACAAGAGAAGGGAAGATGAAGTGCTGTCGCAGAAGGTTGGAATCCGCAGCATTATGCTGATGATCCTTTTCGGGACGGTTGCGTTGGTGGCGACCTCCATGTATGTCAGCTATACAGGTGTTGGGAGTTCCGATATTTCCGGATGCCAGCCGAGGTATCTTATTCCTGTTCTCTTCCCGGCAATCATGCTGCTGGGGTCAGGCAAAATCCGAAATGAGATGAACCAGGCTCTGTATAACGGAATTGTTTTTGCCGGAGTCGGATATGTCGGCTTCTGCTCTGTGCTGTACACCTGTATTGCAAACTATTACTGATCGAGAGGTTAAGATGCTGAAATTATTGATAATCATTCCGGCATATAATGAGGCCGAAAACATAGTCCGAGTGGTTGAGGAACTGAAAGAAAAGGTTCCGCAATATGATTATGTTGTGGTCAATGACGGGTCATCCGATAACACAGCACTGATCTGTCAGCAGCATGGATATCATTTACTGAATCTTCCCTGCAATTTGGGACTTGCCGGTGCATTCCAGACGGGAATCAACTATGCATATCAGAAAGGATATGACGCCGTTATTCAGATCGATGGGGATGGACAGCACGACCCGGCGTATATCCCGAAGATGATGGAAATGATGGAAACCGGGGCATATGATCTGATCATCGGTTCGCGGTTTGTAACAGAGAAACGACCGAACACGCTGAGAATGCTGGGAAATGCAATTATTGAATGGGCTGTTTTTGTTACTTCAGGTCAGAAGATGACCGATCCGACTTCGGGAATGCGGATTTTCGGGAAATCATTGATTGATACGATAGCTCACGGAATGGATTACAAGCCCGAACCTGATACGATTGTGTTCTTCCTCCGCCATGGTGCAAAGATGAAGGAAGTGCAGGTGCATATGCGGGAAAGGGTGGCTGGAGAAAGCTACCTGAGTATGGGCCGGGCGATAGGTTATATGATTCATACCTGTATGAACATATTTGTTCTCCAGTGGGTGAAGAAAAAATAAGGGCAGTGATTGGCCGGGCTTTTCTGCAGACAGTGTGGAAATTGTCCGGCTGATTGTCTGTTTTAGGCAGGTTGCTCTCTTGTCCGGCAGACCGGTTGCGAAAGACTCGCTGCGAACATGCAGGAAATGCGCGTTTAGACAGTCATCTGGAAAACAAGGCCGGAGTATGATAAGATAGCACGAATCTTATATTCAGAAATCAGCAGATCCGTAAGGGGGAAACCATGATGCCTTTGAGTCGTGAAGAAACATTGAAACTTCTGAATGCCCCGGGGCGGCTTGAGAATCTGGCGAGCCTGGTATCCAGTGAACCTATCCCTGAACAGGGAATGGATGTCAATAACCATATTCATACGATCTATTCCTTTTCTCCATATTCGCCAACAGCAGCAGTCTGGTTTGCACGACAAGCAGGTCTGTGCACCTGCGGGCTGATGGACCATGATTCCATCAGCGGTGCGCAGGAGTTTCTGACAGCAGCAAGATTGGCAGGCATTGCGGCGACAATCGGTGTGGAATGCCGTGTCAGTTTTGCCAATACACCTTTTGCGGGAAGACGTCTCAACAATCAGGACCAGCGATCTGTTGCATACATCGCGCTTCATGGCATTCCTCATAACCGGATTGATGAAGTGTCCGCTTTTTTTGCTCCGAGAAGAGAAATGCGCAATCAGCGCAATCGAAAGATGATCACTGCTGTAAACAGCCTGATGAAAACCTATGGAATTGTACTGGATTTTGATCGGGATA
>ONVN01000406.1 GCA_900321295.1 uncultured Eubacteriales bacterium | reverse complement strand
CATGGGGGGCAGCTTGAGGCCGCGCTCGTCGCCGTGGGTCATGATGATGGCGCCGATCAGACGGGTGGACACACCCCAGCTGGTCTCATAGGCATACTCCAGCTTGCCTTCCTTGTTCTGGAACTGAATTCCGTAGGCTTCCGAGAAGTTCGTGCCGAAGTTATGGCTGGTGCCGGCCTGGAGGGCTTTGCCGTCCTGCATCATGGCTTCCATGGAATACGTAGCGCGGGCACCGGCGAACTTTTCCTTTTCGCTCTTCTGTCCGACATACACCGGCAGGGCCATGACATCCTCGGCCACCTGCTGATACACCTTCAGCATGGTCAGTGTCTCTTCCTGTGCCTCTTCCGGTGTGGCATGGATGGTATGGCCTTCCTGCCAGAGGAATTCGGAGGTGCGGAGGAAGGGGCGGGTCGCCTTTTCCCAGCGCATGACCGAGCACCACTGATTGTACTTCATGGGCAGATCACGCCAGGTCTGCACCCACTTGGAAAACATGGTGCAGAAAATGGTCTCGGACGTCGGACGGACGGCCAGACGTTCCTGCAGCTTTTCCGTGCCACCCTGGGTTACCCAGGCAACCTCCGGTGCAAAGCCTTCCACATGCTCAGCTTCCTTGAGCAGCAGGCTTTCCGGGATCAGCATGGGAAAATAGACGTTCTCATGTCCGGTTTCCTTGAAGCGCCGGTCCATTTCCTCACGGATGCGTTCCCAGATGGCGTAGCCGTACGGGCGGAAAATCATGCATCCACGTACGGGAGCATAATCGCAAAGCCCGGTCTGGGTAATCACGTCGGTATACCATTGTGAGAAGTCTTCATTTCTCGGGGTAATGTGCGTGACAAATTCCTGTTTTTTGTCTGCCATGGGTTACTCCTCCATTTCTTTCGGGCCGGCATATAAAAGCCTCCGCCCGCTGCGTATTCTTGCAGGGACGAAGGCTCAACTTGCTCCTTCGCGGTACCACCCGGCTTAGGATTTTCCACAAATCCTCTCTCATTCAGATCCTCTCACGGGGATCGGTCGGCGGCAGTTAACCGCAGCTCCAGGCTGGGAAGTACAGGATTGGCCCGCGCATCTCTCACTGTCATGCGCTCGCTGGCGGCCGGTCCTCTGTACAGGGCCCTTCAATGCCGATGCGAGCATTATACTCTGAGACTTCATCTTTTTCAACCGGATATCGGAAGACTTTTCGCCCTGCCTCGCCTTTCTGTCAGACATCCAGACCGAGCGCTTCTGCGGCTGGCCGGTGCAGGTGGGCATCCTTGAGATGTACATAGTCCACCGACGACCAGATGCTTTCACCGTCTGTCCACCGCATGCAGCCGGTTCCGTCGGGATTCAGTCCATAGTCTTTCCGTGTCTTCCCCTCTTCAGGAACCAGGACGGACAGCCGGTTCAGAACCCGGTTGCCCAAAGCAATCATGAAGATGCCCCTTTCCGGATCCATGGAGAGGTGATGTCCTGTGAAACCGGAGATCGCAATGCTCCTGTCCGACATATACACCGGCACTTCCGAATGGACCTGCTCCGGGTGGCGGACATAGCACTGGCAGCCCAGGTACTGTGTATATCCCCCGCCTTCCACGGGATGGCCCGTGCGGTTCCTCGCCATATAGCGCAGCGTACCGTCCGACAGAATTCTTCCTTCCAGCATGCCGCGGCAGAAGATTTCCAGATCCCCGATGGTGGCAAACAGTCCTGCATGCCCGCAGCAGTCCTCCGGGGTGTTCAGGAGCCGTGCCTTGGGGTCATGCGGCGTTCCCGGCTTCACGCCGTCCCGCACGATCCAGCGTTCCTTTTCGATCCGGTGCTCTCTGTCACAGCTGACGCATCTTTCCCGAAGGGATTCCGGCACGAGTCCGAAGGTGGACTCCATACCCAGCGGGTCCAGAATTTCCGAATGCAGATACTCCAGATAGCTTTTTCCGGATGCGCCTTCCACGATATATTTCAGCACCATCGCATGCATATCGGAATAGGCACGCTGGCCCGCATTGGGAACAGGCCGGATGGAAAACAGCTCTTCCAGTCCTTTTTCCCGTGAAAGGCAGGCATCCACACGCTGGTCCGTCCGGAGACCGGTTTCAAACCCCAGCAGTTCATCGACCCGGGTTTGCGTGAGATGGACAAACTGCGGGGCATACCGTGTCACCGGCAGGTCGAGATCCAGGCGTCCGCTTTCCCACAGTTTCAGCACTGACATACCTGTAAAAAGCTTTGTAATGCTCGCCAGGTCAAAGATGCTGTCCTCCCGGACCGCATCCCCTTCTGCATTGATCACGCCACCCATCGCCCGGCAGGTCTTCTCACGGGTTCCGCAGACCACCGAAAGGCAGGCCAGCGAATGGGCCTCGCTGACAAAAAACCGGACCGCATCCTGCAGCGCCATGCGCATCACTCCAGACCGACTCTTGTGCATGGAACCCTTCCCTGCACAAGATCTGAGAGATGATGGCGGGCATGCCCGATAATCACTGTGGTTCCTTTTCTGGCAGACTGCAGGGCATATTCCAGTTTGGCCCCTGCTCCGTTCGCACCGGCGCGGCTTGCACCGACGCAGTTTGCCTGGAGCGCACGGACTTTTGCCTCGAGCTCTTCCACGTTCCGCCCCGTGACTTCCCGGACCAGCGTGGACGGATCCTTGGGATTGCTGTAAATTCCTTCGGTACTGGTCATGAGCACCAGGATTTTTGCATGGACCAGGCCCGCAATGACAGCCGCGGTTTCATCATTGTCCACGCATTCATGCACTTCTCCACCCTGTTCCCTGCGGACAGCGAGCTCCATCTTCCGGTTCTCTTCATCGCTCACCGGATCGTTGTAGTTCACAATCGGGATGGTCTTCTGCCTGGCCGCACGGATCAGCAGCTGACGGATATGCTCCCGCTTTTCGGGGTCATTGAAATGGGTATGCTCCACCAGCAGCTGGCGTACGCCGTATTCCGGCCGTATGAACTGCCGGTAGTTCTGCATGAGAATGGCCTGGCCCTGGGCGGCATAGTCGGTCTTGTCCTGTTCCGGATCCCCGGTCAGTTCACAGCCGGTACGCTTGATATAGTCCAGCCGGCCGATTTCAGTCGCTCCGCTTGTCACCCAGATCATCCCCGGTCGGAGTTCGGAGCCCAGCCTCGAAAAAATATTGTAATCCACATCCTGGTCTTCCCGTCGGATCAGCGCCATGGATCCGATCTTTCCTACCAGTTCAAACTGTGTATCTTCCATTTCCTAGTCCCCCGCTTTACATTACATACATGCCAAACCGAAGGCGAAGCATGCGCTCCAGGGCTTCCACACCGGCATGATATCCCTGGGAATTGTCCAGGGTGACATCCGCCACCGCCCGGTAGGTATCAATGCGTTCCTTGTACACACGTTCCACTTCGGGGAGTCCCTTTTCCGCCAGCGTCGGACGGCGGTCCAGCTTGATATCTCCCAGGATCTGATCCAGCGGACGGTCGATCAGCACGAGCAGGCCATAAGCCTTCATGATCCGGACGTTTTCCGGATTCATGACGGAACCACCACCTGTGGAAACAATGGCCGGTGCTTCCCGGGAAATATGAATCAGCATGTTGGTCTCTGCCGCGCGGAATGCCGCCTCGCCATGCTGTTCAAAGATTTCGGAAACCGTCATGCCCATGATGTCCTGAATCCGTTTATCCATATCAATGAACGGCACCCGGAGTTCGCCTGACACCTTTTTCCCAAGGCTTGTTTTTCCGCTTCCTGGCATCCCGATCAGAAACACATGTCTTTCAAGCATTCTTCTGTTCCTCCTGCAGTACCGTTTCCTGTTCGGCGCGGCTCATGGCCATGATGTCCCGGAACAGCGTCCGAACATCCTCCCTCCGTTCCGGCTCCCTGAGCATGGCAGCACGTGTTTCCAGCACCTGCTCCTCACGCCCGGCATCCAGGATCGGGAGTCCCATGGTACGTTTCCACCGGGCCACCTCTCTGGAAACCTCGAGACGTTTTTCCAAAAGCCCGATGATCTCCCGGTCAATCTGATCCAGCTGTTCCCTGAGCATCCGGATGTCCTGCATGCTCCTTCTCTCCTTCAATGGTCTCTGTCCGTTTTCTGGTTTCCTCTCCTGCCCGGAGTGTAAAGGCAAAGGCTGCTCCTTCCGCTGTGTCCAGCAGGCGGATAGACTCCCCGTGCATCTGCAGGATACGCTGGCAGATGCTAAGGCCCAGTCCGGTTCCCTTGCCTGAAGTGTGCGCGCGGTCTACGGTAAAGAAACGTTCAAAAACGCGCGGACGGTCTTCCGGTGAAATCCCGATCCCGTTGTCCCGCACTTCCATGGTGCAGGTTTCTCCTGCCCGGTGCGCTGAAAGCTCAATGCAGCCGCCTTCAGGTGTAAACTTGACGGCATTGTCCAGGAGATTCACGACCACCTGTTCAATCCGATCCCGGTCGGCCCGGACATAAAGCGGGTCCGGATCAAACCTGCAGACAATTTCCATGTTCTTTTTCTCGATATCCCCGATCCTGCGGATCACAGCCTGACGGAAAAGCTCACAGATATCAAAATCCATCAGGGTCAGTGCCGCATCCTCCCGCTCAAGCCGGGAGAGGGCAAGGAGATCCGAGATCAGACGTGTCAGCCGTTTGGTTTCATTTTCCACCACATGCAGATACTGATCATGGTCCTCCCTGGGAATCGTTCCGTCGAGCATGCCCTGCACAAACCCGGAAATGGACGTAATCGGGCTGCGCAGTTCATGGCTGACATTAGCCACAAATTCCCTGCGGCTGGCATCATTCTGGCTGATCTTCTCCGCCATGGTGTTGAATGCCCGGCACAGCTCCGTTGTCTCGGGCATCCGGCTTTCGTTTTCCACCCGCACCGAGAAGTCGCCTTCAGAGAT
>ONVN01000405.1 GCA_900321295.1 uncultured Eubacteriales bacterium | reverse complement strand
TTCGATTTCCTGCTCAAACTTCCCGTTTTTTGCCTGGGCAAACCGGACTTTCGGCGTGGTCAGTGTCCGCACCGTTCCGGAAAAAAACATGCATAGCGCAACAACAATTGCCAGGATCAGAAGCCCGCGAAGGGCAAATTTCTTCATTTTCATTTTAACTCCGTCAATTGAATTCCACTGAGGATATCCTCCTGGAAGAAAAGATACACAAACAGCGCGGGAAGAATATACAGGGCCGCGCCTGCGAACTCAAATCCCGTTTTTTCCTTGACCAGCTGGTTGAACATGGTGGACAGCGGCTGAAGGTCATTCCTTGTTGTCAGATAGGTCAGCGGCTGTTCGACAAGGTTCCAGCTTTCTGCAAAGGAGAGGGCTGCTGCTGCACCGAGAATCGGCCGGCAGACGGGAAGAATAACCCTCAGGAAAGTACTCATGGTGCCTGCACCGTCCATTTCGGCTGCCTCGATCAGCTCATTGGGCAATCCCACCATGAACTGGCGGATCAGGAAAATGTAGAACGGTGCAAACCACATCGGCATGATGACTGCCCAGATTGTATTCGTCAGTCCGAGTGCGCGCAGGGTCAGCACATTCGGCACCATGGTCACCTGGAAAGGCAGCAGCATCAGCAGAATGATCCCGAAGAAAGCCACATTTCTTCCCGGAAAACGGAACCGGCTGAGCCCGAAGGCCAAAGCCGGAATGATCAGTGCCTGCCCGACAAGAATCAGCGCAGCATACATGGCCGAGTTGACGAAAAGCCGGAGCACCGTATTGTCCGCGATCAGAATCTGATGGTACTGTCCAAGGGAAAACATGTTCGGGACCAGGTGCGGATCCATCCACACCTTCTCATCAAAACTTCCCCGTGTCCCCATATAGCTCTTCATCTCTTCCATGGACGAAAAGCTGTACAGAAACGTCTGAATCATCGGAAGCAGCATGAGAACAGCCAGAATCACGAGGAATCCCTGGACAATCCGAAACCGTATACCTCTGTTTTTTCGCATCGTCTGCCTCCTTATGTCAGGCCCTTCTGAGCACGATTCTGGAGGAAGAACAGCACGCCGAACAGGGCAAACACAATGATCGCAAAACTGTAGGCTGCCGTGGTCACATTCTGATAGTTCAGTTTGCCGTACATGTTGTTCATATAGTTCTGAAGGGTATACAGGGGCTCATCCGGGTAGGCCCCGCCGATAAAATACACTTCCTTGAAAATACGGAACGCATTCACCCAGCAGAGGATAAACACCAGAAAAGCCGAGGGCACAATCAGCGGAAGCGTGATGGAAAATGCCTGTCTGGAAAAGGATGCTCCTTCCAGGGTTGCATATTCATACAGCGACTCCGGAATGGCCTGAAGTGCAGCCAGGAAAATGACCACACAGAATCCGAGATTTTTCCACAGGAAAAGCAGGATTACCGGCAGACGGAGCTCCACGCCTTGAAGCCAGAGGACCCGGCTCCCGCCAAGTGCCGTGATGATCCGGTTGACCGGGCCGCCAAAGTCAAACCACAGCAGCCAGATAATCAGAACTGCGCTTGACGGCATCAGGTAAGGCAGCAGGACACTCGACCGGAAAAAGGTGCCAGCTGGACGGATTCGGTTGAGCAGGACACTCAGGGCAAACGCAATCAGGAAAAGTCCCGGGGCACAGATCACGCTCAGTTCCATGGTATTTTTCAGACCCAGCTGAAACATGGGATTCTGCCACACATTCTGATAGTTCTGAAACCCGACAAACGCATTTTCAAAGCTTCCATCCGTCAGACTGTACCAGATGCCCCCGAAAAAGGGAATCACATAGAACAGAAGAATGCCGGCCATGCCGGGAAGCAGGAATGGCAGGACCAGTCTCTTTTTGGTGTACAATCCATCAGTTCCCTTCCAGACGCATCATCTGTACCTTTCGATCAATGTAGCTGAGGAGCTCTTCCGCTGTCTTCTGCCCGTTCATATAACCCTCATAGATCATATAGAAGTTTTCGGACTCATCGCCTGAATACATCTGCTGCATCAGGTTCCAGCGGATCGGCCGAACATTTTCCGCCCGCGCATGGTAGCCTTCAATATCCGCAGGACTCAGCATCCAGTGGGTCTCGTCGTAGGTCTGAAGTTCCGTCTCGTATTCATGCAGCACTCGCTCCCACTGGCTCGTGGTCTCTTCATCCTCTGCATTTTCCAGATTTTTTCGGGCTTCATTGAGCCATTTTTCGATATTCTTCTTTGTCTCTTCGTGGTCCGGGTACCGGATCGGCTCATTTCCTTCGGCGCTCATGGTATATCTTGTTCCGGGATCCACGGAATCAACCAGGGATTCCAGGAAGGCAACGGCCTCCTCCTGATACTTTGAGTACGGATTCACCCATGCCACACTCAGTTCAAAGGGAAGAACAGCTTCCTCCCCTTCCTGGAGGGCCAGACGGAGCGCCTGGCTGCCGCTTGAATAATTCTGGAGGTTCACAGGTGCATAGGTCGTGAACAGACCTTCCTTATAGTCCATGTTTAAGCTGTAATCATCCTGCATCTGCATGGTTTCTTCGTCCGTCATCATCCCCAGGGCTTCATAATCCACCTTGTCCAGCCGGTCCAGGAGTCTGCGCAGTTCCGGTGTGTTATAGGGCTGGTCCTGGGCACACAGCGTGTACTGGGCAAGCATCTCCTGCATGACATCGCCGCGGAAGGTTTCTTTCGTGGTATAGGTCTCAAAAGCCCGGTAAGCCGTGCCCTCGGTTTTTTCTGGCAGCGTCTCCAGCAGATCAAAGAACTGGTCCCACGTCGCAGGAAGATCTGCATCCGTAAAGCCAAGCGCTTTCCAGACCTTGGTGCTGTATCCCAGGCCGTTCCCGTTTGAATACACAGGGACTGCAACGATCTTTTCGTTCTTCTTCAGACTGTCCCGAATCGCCGGATACATCGCCTCTGTTCTTGACTTCAGCAGTGCACTTCCGCTGAGATCCGCCATAAATCCCCGGTCATAGATCGCATTGTAGGCACTTGCGCTCATATTCATCACATAGACATCGACCTGGTCATCCCGGTTCATCATCGCCTGAAGAAGAGCATTCTCATCGCCGTAATCCTCCAGGACAACCTCCACATCGCCATGGACAGACGTAAACGCATAATACGCTCCGTCCAATCCCTGACTCCAGGTATAGGGACGTACATGAAGCTTCGTCTGGCTGCGCATGGCCGGATCCGTATTTCTCAGAAGCAGGGTACGGTAATCCCCCATCAGGACAAAGCCGTCCCCAACCACCCGGCCAAAGCCGTTTCCGCTCAGCGGGCAGTCATTCACAGCGACCGCATTCTCCGGATCATTGCCCGTCAGCGCGAATATTTCTCCGGCATGCAGATAGTACAGCGTACCCGTTTTCTCGTCATAGGTAACATTTCTCGGACTGACCTCGTCCATATCAAAACGGACAAGTTCTTCCATGTCTTCGGTCGCACTGTCATAGAGGCTGACAATCAGAAAGGATTTTTCGCCCCAGCGGGTCTGGGTGACCAGAATTCTGTCGCTTGTTCCATAGGCAATTCCGCTCAGGTCCGGAATATAGCGTTCTTCCGCTTCGCCTTTCGCCAGGTCGTAAAGCATCAGCACCTCGTTTCCGCTGTCATCGTAGCAGATGAGATGCAGTTTCTGGCCCAGGGCAACGCATCCATTGACATAGCGGCTGCCTTCCCATGAGCCATAATTTTCAGTCATCTGTGACCAGTCAAGCGGAGCCATCTCCATCTCGGTGAGGTCTCCTTCACCGTCCTGCAGCGTGAGTTTCCTGACATAGGCCCCTTCAATGGATGAGCTGTCTTCACGGTTCTTCATCCGCACGACGACAGCACAGAGTCCATCCTCATATTCAAACCAGCAGGCAACAGATTCGGTCATGATTTCGCCGTTTTCCCCGGACAGCGCATCCTGGCCGATCCCGTTCATCCGGTCCTGCATGGCCTGAAGACTGTAGGTTTCCGTCTGCTGCGTGTCCAGATCATAGACTTCCATCCAGCTGCTCGATCCATAAATCAGCATGTATACTTTTCTGCCGACCAGATAGACCTTATCAAGGCTCTGGCTTGAATAAACTGCATCTCCTACCCTTGCCAGCGTTTTATCGCCGACGGAGGCCATAGCGGCTCCGCTGAGGCAGATCATCGCCAGAATCAGGCATATACTGATAATTCTTTTCATTTTCCCTTACTCCATTTCTCAGTTTCCCTGAGCCGCATGATCCGGTTCCCCGGTTCCTTCCACATACAGGATAACCGTCATTCCGGCCCGGATCCGCTCATCCGGCGTGATGGATGCATAGGCTTTGTAATATTTTCTGTCTGCGCTGCCTTCCTTCACCGTCTCATTCAGATGCGAAATCCCTAGGATTTCTCCTTCATACGTCTTCCCGGTTTCCGTCTCCCAGTACAGCTCCATGCGGACCTTCTGCCCTTCATGCACGACAAACAGATCGGCTTCCGGCACAGAAAACTCCACCTGAAGACTGTCCGTGGGAAGGATTTTCATCAGCGTGTCCCCTTTGGAGATCGTATCGCCATTGGCCTTCTCGACACTGGAGATGATTCCGTTTACCGGACAGAGCACCTGCTTGCCCGGAGCAAACAGGCCATCCAGAACGCCTTCCACGGTCTCAAACAGCAGCTCGCCGCGTTCCACAAAATCGCCATTGGCCACATGCACTTTCACAGCGCTGCCCGACCCCTTCACAGCCACCGGCTTGGCCCGGTCGACCGTTCCGCGTCCGACACAGCTTTCCCTGCTGTAGTCATTCTTCCGGTAAATATCCACTTTTTCGCCGATGTAGAAATCGCCCCCGGTGACTTCGATCTGATACCCATCCTCGGTCAGGGCAGCAACCATACCGGTGCCTTTATGGGATCCATCCGAAACGCATTTCAGATAAACACGCTCACCAAGATGGATATAACGGTTCTCACTGCTGTTGTAGGCCTTGTCCGATGTGGCCTTGATGATATAACGGTTGGTGGGTTCAATATACAGGCTTGCGCCGTACCGTTCCGTCACATCCTCTGTTTTGTCTCCTTCATGGAGATACAGGCCGGAAATCGTCCCTTCCACCGGTGAAAAATTCAGGGTGGCTTCAACTTCGCCAAGGCTTTCCCCCTCGGTCACCAGTTCTCCGGCTTTTTTGGTTATGCCGCTGAGCCTTCCCCCATAATTCACATGCACCGGCAGAACTTCCCCGGCAGCAATGCTTCCGACATACGAATTTTCCGCTGCGGCGGCAGCTGTGCCGCAAAGCAGGCAGGCTGTCAGCAGCCAGATCATAAACTTCTTCATTTCAGTCTCCCCAAATCATCGCCAGGCTCAGCGCCGGGCACTTCTTCCTCGACCCCGGTCAGGTATATTTCTGCATGGGGGTCTGTTCCCAGTTCCATCGTAAGATCTTCCACCATAACCTGCCATCTGGAAGAAGCTTCTGTCATCTCCACAAGATAGGTAAAACGCCGTCCGGCCGTTCCCCTGCTCTTCAGTTCCTCATATTTCCAGCCGGCAAGGAATCCTTCCGTCGGAAGACGCAGTGTATGTTCTCCGTTCCGGAGAATCAGTGTATCAATTCCGCTCTTGTGCAGTTTCCGCAGGCCCGCGCCGTTGATTTCCCAGAGGCAGACGGCCGAATCTTCTGCCGTGAGCACCATCTGACTCTCCAGGTCTCCTTCGGTCTGTTCCTCCATGAGGCTCATGGTGAACAGGCCTTCCTTCAGACAGATCTGCAGCTGTTCATCTCCCAGTGTCAGGATTTCCATGGGACCTGCATTCTCCAGTCCGTCCAGCTGAACCTGATCGTAATCATGCGTCATGGTCAGTCTGCTGCGCGCATGCGGCTGCCATCTTCCGCCGCCCCCGCCACCGCCTCCCGGTATAGGAACGGGCTCTTCCCATTCAATATCTTCATACGGGTCTTCTGGTTCTTCCGGCTCTGTTTCTTCTTCCGGTTCCGGAGTTTCTGGAGGCTCCGGAGTTCCGGCAGGCTCAGGTGTTTCAGCAGGCTCAGTTGTTTCGGCAGGCTCAGGCACCCCTTCAAACGCATCGGCAGCAACCTGCCCGATGTCTTTTGCAAAATCGCGCCGGATTTTTACACAGTTCTGAAAAGCCCTGCTTCCAATTACCTCCAGCCTGCTGTCGGAAGAAGTCACCACTTCTTTGAGCCGCGAGCAGTCAGCAAAAGCCCTTTCTCTGATTTCCTCCACCGTATCCGGCAGAATCACGGTCTCCAGTGTTGTATGGTTCAGAAAGGCTTCCCGGCCAACGACCCGGATTCCATCCGGAAGGGTGACCACTTTTTCCTCGCCTGTATAACGGAGCAGCACGTCTCCTTCAATGACAAACGCAGACTCCGGCTCATCCGATGGCGTAGGGCTTTCTGTAGCTCCCGGGTCCACCGTCGGCCCGGGGTTTTCCGTCACCTCCGGGTCTCCTGTCGGTTCGGGGTTTTCCGTCACCTCCGGATTTCCTGTCGGTTCGGGGTTTTCCGTCGTTTCCGGATCTCCTGTCGGTTCGGGGTTCTCTGTCGGACCTGGTTCATCGGTTGGTTCTGTGTGCTCTGTATTCTCCGGTGTCGCCGTCGGTACCGG
>ONVN01000157.1 GCA_900321295.1 uncultured Eubacteriales bacterium | reverse complement strand
TCTTCCGCGACAACGATTTTGAAGTGTTCATCGACCCGGATTCGGACACGCAGAGATACATCGAGTTTGAGATGAACGCGATGAATACGGTGTGGGATCTGCTTTTGACCAAGGCATACCGGGACGGAGGCAAGCCCATCGATTCCTTTGACATCAAGGGCCTTGAGACAGCCGTTTTCATCGATGGAAAGCTGAACGATCCGTACGCGGACAACCGAAAATGGAGTGTGGAGATCAAAATGCCCATGCGTTCCCTGAAAGAGGCTTCAGACCGCATTCCAAAGCCCGGGGACTACTGGCGGCTGAATTTTTCAAGGGTACAGTGGACCTGCGATGTCAGGGACGGGGAATACAGAAAGGTCCTCGGACCCGACGGCAATCCCCTGCCTGAGGATAACTGGGTATGGGCACCCACCGGCGTGATTGACATACACCGGCCACAGTATTGGGGCTTTCTCTTCTTTACGGAAAACGGCGAGGAATACCCGATCCCGGAAGACGAGCGGCTGCGCTTTGATCTGTACAGATTGTTTGAAGAACAGCGCGTGTATTACCGCGAGCATGGACGCTACAGCACGGACGTGGATGCACTCTGCGAAGCCGCCGGGGTCAAAATACGCCCGGTGATTGAGACCACGGCGCACTTTTTCGAGATGCGCGTAAAGCGGGCAGATGGAAGGGGCGAAATCCGTCTCTTCGGCGACGGAAGAAGCGAAATGACCTGAAAGGCATACAGGACTCCATCTGTCCGGACGCCATGCGCAGCGAACCCCGGGATCATCCCCCGCCGTCCCTGGAAGGCTGGCATTTCTATGCATGGATCATGGCAGCAGCCGGGGGGCTGTTTTCTCCCGGATTCAGATTTGCTGCAATCTATGCTATACTCAGTCTGACCCGACTGATCGCTCTTCACTTGAACACAGAACAGGAGTCTTTATGAGCCAATCCAGCAAAACCTTCCAGAAGGATCTCACCCAGGGATCTGTCCCACGCCTTCTTCTTTCCTTTGCCATGCCTCTCCTGATCTCCAATTCACTTCAGGCTGTCTACAATCTCGTCGACATGATTGTCGTCGGACAGTATATCGGCGGAGCCGGCATGAGTGCGGTATCCATCGGCGGTGACCTGCTGCACCTGATCACTTTTGTCGCCATGGGTTTTTCCTCGGCCGGCCAGGTGATCATCGCCCAGAACGTCGGTGCACGGGATATGGACCATGTCCGAAAGACCATCGGAACCATGTTCACTTTTCTTCTGGGCATTGCCCTGCTGATTTCCGCGGTCTGTCTCGTGCTGCGGACACAGATTCTCCACTGGCTGAACACCCCTGCGGAATCCTATGCCTACACCATGGACTATGCGGTTACCTGCATGGTCGGTCTGATCTTCATCTATGGCTACAACATTGTCAGCGCAATCCTCCGCGGGATGGGCGACAGCAAGCGTCCTTTCTACTTTGTTGCCATCGCTGCCATCCTGAACATCATCCTGGATATCGTGTTTGTGGTTTATATGAATATGGCCGTGTTCGGGGCTGCACTTGCCACGGTTATCGGCCAGGGTGTCAGTTTCCTGTTCTCCATCGTCTATCTCTATCGCCACAGGGACGCTTTCCACTTTGACTTTGCGCCGTCCAGCTTCCGCATTGACATGCCTGCACTCCGCCGCCTGGTGGCACTGGGCGTTCCCATGGCCATCCAGTCGGCCGCTGTCAGTTTCTCCAAGATTGTCCTCATGAGCTGGATTAACCTTTACGGGGTCATCTATTCCGCACTGGCCGGCATCTATAACAAGGTCGGACTCATCATTGGCATTGTCTCCAACTCCTTCACTGCAGCCGGCAGCAGCATGGTGGCTCAGAATCTCGGTGCAGGAAAAACCGAGCGCGTTCCCCGCATTCTGCGCTGGATCCTGTTCTTCACCTCCATCATTTCCGTGGCAGCAGGTATTGCCATCGTTTTCTTCTACCCGTCCATCTTCAGCATGTTTACCAGCGATGCCGAGGTGCTCGCCGTCTCGTCGATCCTGGTCCTGCCGACACTGGTCAACTTTGTGGGATCTGCCACCCGCAGCGTTGCCTTTTCCATCATCAACGGATCCGGCAATTCCAGGCTGAATCTTGCGGTTGCCATCATTGACGGCATCTGCAGCCGGATTGGGTTTGCCTGGCTGTTCGGTTTTATCCTCGGCATGCACTGCCAGGGATTCTGGATGGGTGACGCCCTGGCGGGCTGTGTCCCCATCATGATTGGCATGGCCTATCTTCTTTCCGGAAAATGGAAAAATGCAGGTTCTGCAAACAAACACTGAGACGGACTGAGGGAGGTGCTTCTTTACGAAGCGCCTCCCTCGCCTTTTTATCAGATACGTAACAACTAGCGGTTGATTTTTTTCCGAATGGTTTCATATGGACTTCTTGAGCCCGGGCCTGTATCCTACAGATGCACCGGTTGTGAGAAAAAACAAGGAGGATTCCTATGAACATCGGAACGAAAATCAGACTGCTGCGAAAAGAGAAGCGCGTGACGCAAGAGGAACTGGCAGAGTATCTGCATATTTCTTCCCAGGCGGTCAGCAAATGGGAAACGGGCGTGTCCAGCCCGGATATCGACTTTCTCCCCAAACTGGCGATCTTTTTCGGCACTTCGCTGGACAATCTGCTGGATTTTGATCAAAGTCAGGTCGACGCAGCCGTGGAGGCTCTGATTGCTGAGAGCGGGAGAGGCGGAAAAGACCCCGCGGCCTCCGAAGCCTTTTTACGTAAGGCGTTGGAGAAATATCCCAACAACGACCTGCTGCTGACATGCATTTTGGAGGATATGCAGGAGCAGAATGCCGATAAGTCCCGCAGCGCCGAGATCATTGAGGTCGGCGAACGCATTCTGTCCTGTTCGAGCGATGACGAACTGAAGATCGACGTCCTGCGCATCCTGGCGGAGACATACCACGGCATGGGAGAACAGGCCATGGCCGAATTCTATCTGGGGAAAATCCCCGGCCTGCATTTTTTGTATTACGAAATTGCCGCGGCTATCAAGCGGGGAGAGGAACGCCTCGAAAATATCGGGAAGCTTGAGGATCTGTGCATCGACAAGCTGATCTGCGCCTTGTGGATGCGGCGCGAAGAGGCGGACGCGGAGAAGCGCACAGAGATCGACCATCAGGCTGAGGAGATGTTCACGTTTTTCAGGAAATATCCGGATTACGCTCATCTTACAGAGATCATGGAGCAGCTTTGGAACGAAGGGACAATCATGACGATCTATCAATAACGAGCCTCGGTTTCTGCCCGAACTGAATCCAAAAAACAAAATCGGCGCGGCCGCTGCGGTCACGCCGATTCCATATTCATTTGAGAGAGCAGCTGCAGGCTCTTGCGGCGTGTGCCGCGGGGCCGTTTTTTTGGTCGGATTGTCTGCATGAAAATACTTCTGTTTTCTCCGGACGCATTAGATCCACCATCTCGGTGTCAGTTCGCCCAGGGAAACCGTCTCCCCGGTTTCCCTATTCATCATGATCTGAATGTTCCTGTAGGTTTCCGGCATCAGCTGTACCATGAGTTCCCGGCACGCACCGCAGGGCGGACCGCAATGCCCGTCCGACATGATTGCCAGAACCTGCGCAATCTCCTGTTCGCCTGCAGTCAGCATGCTGAAAATCGCATTGCGTTCCGCACAGATCCCGAGGGTCGAACAGGTATCCACACAGACGCCTGTATAAATACGTCCGGAAGCTGAGCGGATGGCAGCCGCCACCCCGCCGGCCTCCACATACGCAGAAACCGTCCGCGGCCTCTGAACGCTCTTCGCGGCCCGGTAAAGGCAGTTCCAGATCCATTCTGCCCTGGTCATGCTGTTCACATGCCCGGTCCGTTTTTCATGCATCAGAGGGACATCCAGTTCCTTTGTCGTCCACTGGTAACGAAACCCAAGCTTTTCCTGTACCCGCTTTGATTTCTGGTTCCCCTCATAATATCCGCACCAGATTCTCGTCATACCAAGATCGTCAAACCCATGCCGGATCACTTCGCCTCCCGCCTCCGGCATAAGTCCCCTGCCCCAGAAAGGTTTTCCGAGCCAGTATCCAAGCTCACACTCATCGTCCCTTTCGGTCATATCCGTGTGGCCTTTGAGCTTCAGCTGCACCGCTCCCACCGGCTTATCCTCCGGTTTCAGGCAGACTGCATAGCATTCTTCCACGTTGAAAACATGGCGGATCACCTCCAGGCTTTCCTCCACGGACCGGTGCGGCGGCCATCCGGCAATCGGACCGACATCCGGGCAGCTTGCACAGCGGTACAGTTCTTCCGCATCGGATTCCTTCCATGGACGGAGGATCATTCTTTCTGTCTCTAAATACATGGTTTGCCCTTCCCTTCCTTTTCCGGAGACGGTGCCGGTTCTTCTTTCGGCTGCTTTTTCTATATTCTACCTGCTCTTCCCACCCTTGTAAACGGTCTGAAAAGACGCGGAAACTCCCGCACATCACGCCGGATGTGCGGGAGCTGTCTTTCATCGGGCTCTCCTGAAAGGCCTTCAGGACGCAGGGCTTTTCCGTTCCAGGATTTCCAGCATCTGGGTGGCAGCATACCGCATGCCAATCTCAAATTCGCTGTCTCCGCTGCACTGCGAGAGGTATTCATGGATCATCGCAATCTTATCCTTTTTCGGACACTTTGTGTTCTTGATGCGCTGCCATCTCTGCTGTTGGGCACTGCATTTGTTCTCACAGGTCGTCCTGTTTTTCTGTTTCCATGCTTCCTGGACTTCACTGTAATCAAGTCCGTTTTCCTCGCAGTACCGAGCGATTTTCTTCATGGATTTATAATTGGGAAAACAGCGGCCGCGTTCCCAGTTCACCACGGATTTCACACCAAGTGAAACGGCAAACTCCTGCTGGCTGAGTCCAGTCTGCTTCCGGAGCAGGACAAAGGGGTTTTCTTCAGCCGGCGCAGGAACAGCGGGAACAGGAACTGCAGGCAGATCGTCTTTTCTGCTCTTCCTGATCCTGCTTTTCTTGGGCATCTTTGCATTCTGCCAGGTACTCCATGCTGCCTTCACTTCACTGCAGTCGATCTCCTGATGCCTGCAGAAATCCATCAGTTTCCGCATGGACGTATAATTCGGAAAGTGTTTTCCCTGTTCCCAGTTCATCACACTTCCCACACCGAGTGCCTTTGCAAATTCCTTCTGGGTCAGGCCTGCTGTCTGACGGATCCGGACAAACACATTGTTTTGCATGAAAAGAACATTCCTCCATATTTTCCATACATAGCTGATTCATGAATCTGGGGCATCAGCCGCACAATGTCCGCATAAAAAACCGCGGAGCCGGACCCGCAGCCTTTTACAGATGCATATCGCCTGCCATGCAGGTTCTATATTGTGTTCAATCGGTATTATACCCTATCCCTGTGATTATTGTAGTATTTTAGTGCTATTTTTAATAAAACTATAAATTTATATGCATCTGTTGTCTCCCGCAGGTACCATTCCTCTCTTTCCTTCTTCCTGACCGCCCGGTCCATGGGCAGGAAAAAGGACAGAAGCCGTCCTTTACAAGACAAAACGGCACAGCCCGGATGGGCTGCGCCGTTTTGTTTCCATTGCTCAGGATGCATAGAATGTAAGAATCTCGTCCATCCAGTGACAGACATCCTTGTCCGTTCCCCGGAAAATCTCATGACGTGTGCCTTCAAAGCGTTCTTTCCGTCCCTTCGGCAGCCGCTGCACGAAGCGGTCCATCGGCCCGCTGAGGACACTGTGGTCCTCAGAAGCCTGCATGACCAGAACCGGTATCCTGATCTTCTCGACTTCCCCAGGCTTCAGAATCCGGTTCGTCACGTGTATGGATTCAACGGTCCACTGGTACGTCGGACTTGAGTTGTGGAACAGTTTTTCATCGAATTTCATCTCGTCGAACCAGTCAAAGCGTGCCTTTGAGGAAGCACAGCTGGTTGCAAAATTCTCATGTCCTGTATACCCGGGAGACATCATGATCCGATGCTTTCCCCTGCCTACATTCGTCATTATGCTGCAGATTGCCAGAGCTGCCGGCGTCGGGACGCCGTTTGTATAGGGAGCAATCATCGGTGAGGAAAGCACGGCACACTTGAAATCCTCCGGATGCTTTTCCAGATACAGCGCACCGACGGCTCCGCCCATGGAATGGCAGAGAAGGTAACGCGGATACGGCAGATCCTTGTATGCCGTCTTCATCAGCGTCTCAAGGTCTTCCACATAGTCATCAAAACGCCCGATATGCGTGTCTCCGGATGCAGAGTCCACTCCAGGCTCCCTGTAGGATCTCCCGTGACCCCTTGCATCGTGCATACCCACCGTATACCCGGCCTTGTGCAGCGCAAAGATCACCTCTGAGAATTTCTCCACGTTTTCGGTAAACCCATGATGGATGATCACGGTGCCTTTTGGATCTTCCGCCGGGAAAACGGATACAAACAGTTCGTTTCCGTCCTTGCCCGGGACCATACGGTCCCTGCGGATTTCCTTCAGCGCCGGGACGACGGTCTGGTTCATGGTCTGTGCATAATGCTCCTCGTGGACTATCCCGTCGGGATAAAACTCTGCCATGGTCTCGTCTCCTGTTCTTTTGTCCTGCCGCATCCCGCAAGACGTCCGGGATGCCGGTTTTCATTTGGTTCTTTATGAAATTATAGTCACTCCATCAGGGAAAAGCAACTCAGATTCCCCCACCCGGAGCCCTGCAGAAAGCGCGTTTTGCCTCCTGTCCCGCCTGTTCAGTTCTTTTCCTCCGCAGGCTCCCCTGACTCCTCTTCCTCCAGCTCCTCGCTCTGAGGTCTGAGGATCATGCCTGCGGTGTCGGTAACCGGAAGTGCAAACACAATCGCACCGGCTTTCGTTCCCGTGCCTGCTTCATGCATGATCTCCTGCATCATCTCGGTTTTCTTTTCAGAGGGCGTGACAATCAGGATGATGTCTTTTTCACTGGCCAGGGAAATGCCCAGAAAACGCTCGGCCTTTTCCTGACCTGTCCCTCTTGCATGAATCACGGTACCGCCCCTCGCACCAGCCTTGCGGGCAGCATCCATGACCTGTTCGCTGTATCCCTGGTTGCTGATGACCACCAGCAGCTCCTGTTCCGTTCCTTTCAAAGCCTTTTCCGCTCCCCTCTCATAACCCTGACCGTCTGTCAGAAACATCAGTTCCCGCTTGCCGCCGATGGCTGAGAGCGGGACAATGTAGGAAATGCCGACACCCGGCGCTTCAATGCGCAGGCGGACAGACATGGCTTTTTTGACTTCCAGCCATTTATGGCCTGTCACGACGGTCATGCATACCATTTTCTCTGTCTCATCCAGGGCGAGCACCCGCATATACATTTCGGCCGCTGTGCCGAATCCCAGGGAAATCAGATGCACGTCCAGTCCTTTATCCTTATAAAGCCTGATGAAATCCGGCATCCGGTTCCGCCCGGTCACCGTCATCATAAGGTACAGTTCCGAATGATTCAGCATGATGGTTCCCTCACCCTCCTTTTACAGTTCAATCACGGCATCATCCGTCAGGTCGGCATAGGGATCCGCCACCTCGACAGGCTGCACATGATGCCGCGTCCTGAACCGGTAGATCAGCCCAAGCATCTGGATGGTGATCAGCGGAGTCATGGCTACGAGGGCCACAACCCCGAACGCATCCGTCGCCAGGTCACCGCCCATCGCCGTACAGAATCCCATGGTCATGGGAAGCAGAAATGCGGCCGTCATGGGACCGGAGGCCACACCGCCTGAGTCAAAGGCGATGGCCGTAAACAGTTTCGGGCACAGGAAACTCATCAGGAGGGCCAGCGCATAGCCCGGAACAAGAATCCAGAGGACATTGAAGCCCAGCATCACGCGGAGCATGGACAGTCCCACGGACACGCCCACGCCGACGCACATGCTCAGCTGGAGACTGGTCCCGGAAATCGCGCCGTCGGTCAGGTCTTCCACCTGCCGCATCAGGACATACACCGCAGGCTCCGCCCGGACCACCAGATAGCCGATGAAGATCCCCACCGGAATAATCAGCCATTTGAACGGGAGTCCTCCGAGCGTCTGCCCCAGATACACCCCGGCGGGCATAAAGCCGTAGTTTGCGCCGGTCATGAACACCGTCAGGCCGATGTAGGTATACAGGATGCCCAGGCCGATGCGGGAGAGGGTCTGGAACTGCAGTTTCAGCATGATGAAGTTGAAAACGAAGAAGAACAGGGTAATGGGCACGATCGAGATCAGCATGTCCATCATGACTTCCGGAAGGCCGTTCCCGAAGAGTGTTCTCAGTTCGATGGAATTTCCAACATTTGGCACGAGAAACGGAGCATAGTCGACCCCGTCCGCCCGGTAGATCAGGCTCAGAACCAGCACCGCGAGAATCGGCCCCACCGAGCAGAGTGCCACCATGCCGAAGGAATCGTTGGAGGCATTGCTGTCACTTCGGATGGCCGTAATGCCCAGACCGAACGCCATGATAAAGGGAACCGTCATCGGACCGGTTGTCACGCCGCCCGAGTCAAAGGCAACCGCCCGGAAATGGACCGGTGCCAGGGCGGTCAGGATGAGAACCAGCGTATAAAAGCCGAAAAGCAGCAGCCGCAGGGAAATACCGTACAGCACGCGCAGAAGCGCCAGCACAAGGAACCCGCCGACTCCGATCGCCACCGCCAGGATCAGCACCATGTTGGGGATCGCCTGCACCTGTCCCGCGAGCACCTGAAGATCCGGCTCGGATACCGTGATCAGCACACCGAGCCAGAAGCCCAGCAGCAGGATCAGCGCAAGATTCTTTGTGCGCGTCACCCGTGCACCGACCAGCTGACCCATGGGTTCCATGGCGACTTCCGCACCAACGGAGAAGAACATCATGCCTCCGATCAGCATGGATGCTCCAAGCAGGAAGCTGAGAAGCACGCCGCTCGGGATCGGTGCAACCGTCAGGCTGAGAAGCAGGACAAGCACCACAATCGGGAGCACGGCTGCGAGCGCCTCATGCAGCTTGTCGAGAAGCTTGGTTTTCAGAATCATCCTGTCATTCATTCTTTCTCTGGATTGATCGGCGTCCTGCAGAGCGCAAAAAAAGGAACCGGCCCGGGTTCTTCCTCTGCGCCGTGCATTCCTGCCATCGTATGAATTTCAGTATACCATATTTTTCTACGCGCTTCCATCCCGTGTCTGTCCCGGCAGGATGGAGCTGAACAGGGAGGATGCACACGCACCCTCCCTGTTCCCGCACCGGCCGTTTCTTCAGGGTCTGAGCGCTTCCAGAACCGCAGCGAGTTCCGGAATGGAGGCTACGGCACCCGGGTGCTGGACCGCCATGGCAGCGGCACAGGAAGCCATTGCCATGGCCCCGCTGACCGACAGCCCCCGCAGAACGGCGGAAAGGAAATAGCCTGTGTAGGTATCCCCGGCCGCGGTTGTATCCACGGCCGTCACCGGCACGGCATCCTGCGTCTCCCGACTGGCGGAATCCGCATAGACGGACCCCTTTTCCCCCAGCGTCAGCACGATGTGCAGATGCGGATACTTCTCCAGCAGGGCGTCCAGAATATCCTCCGGCTCCTGCTTTCCGGTCAGGTCACTGCCCTCTACCTCATTGAGCATCAGCCAGTCCACCAGAGGCAGGAGGCTGCGGAGGTGTTCTTCCATCGGAGAAGGATTCAGGACGATCTGCATGCCGCGTTTTTTCGCTTCCCGGGCGATGGCCCCCAGCTGGCTGATTTCGTTCTGCAGGAGCAGCCAGTCCCCTTCCTCCACGCCTTCAAGAAGCTGCGGGATATCCTCCTCCCGGAAGCTCCTGTTGGCTCCGCCGTAAAGAAGGATGGCATTGCGTCCTTCCGGGTCAACCTGGATGATCGCATGCCCGGTGGCCTCCTCACGGACCAGAAACCTCGAGATATCCACCCCGTTTTTCTCAAGTTCCTCTGCCAGGAACTGTCCGTCCCGGCCCACTGCGCCGGCAAAGGAAACCTGTGCACCGGCACGGCTCAGGGCAATTGCCTGATTGAGCCCCTTTCCGCCGGCATTCCTTGTATAGGCCGTGGACGCAAGCGTTTCTCCCTCCCGGACAAAATGGGGTACCTGATAGGTATCATCGATGTTCGCGGAACCGCATACCCGTATTTTCATCTTTTTCCGGCTCCGGCCGCCGGCCGGTCAGCCTTCTCTCCTCTGTTGTGTTTTCTCTTTTATCGGTAGGGCAGAACCTGTTCCTCAAGAAAAACCGCGATCCCGTCAGCATCATTGCTTTCCGTGATCCAGTCCGCCCCGTCCCGGGTTGCCCCATCGGCATTTCCCATGGCAACGCCAAAGCCGCAGGGTCTGAAAATGCCCAGGTCGCAGTCCTCATCCCCAAACCCGACCGCTTCGCCCTTTCTGCAGCCAAAGGCCGCAAGCAGGTCCCGAACGCCCTGTTCCTTGTTCCGCCCCGCCGTACAGAAATTGACCCAGATGTCCCCCACATAATGGGTCGCCGTGGCGGAGCTTCGGATTTCCGTCTCCAGAACCCTGGATACCGGCATCCCCCAGCAGGCCACGGACAGCGTGTCCGGTGCATCCAGAGCCGCTTTTTCCAGGGTTTCCCTGTCCGGGCTGTGCATCTCCAGGCTCGTCCCGTCTCTGTACCAGAAATCCACACGGCTGCAGCCTGCAGCCTGGCCTGCGATCCGCATCAGACTCTCCTTCCGCAGGGGATAATCTTCGCGCCGCTCCCCGTAAAACAGCTGAGCACCGTAGGCAAGCACGCATCCTTCTGGCTGCAGGATCTCCCGGTACGAACCGGCCGTCACGAAATTCCGCCCGGTTGCAAAGGCCAGCCGGATCCCTGCAGCACGGCACGCAAGAAGTGCATCCAGGGTCCGCTTCAGGATTTTTTTCTCTCCGCTGAGCAGCGTTCCGTCCAGATCGGTAAAGATCCATTTCAGGGCCCGTGCCTGCTCAGACGTCATTCTGTGTTTCTGTACCATGCCTTTTCCTCCCGGAAGGGCCTCCTTCCTGCGGGAATAACCTGTTATACCGCATCCCATTCTTTTCCCTTCTCTTCGACAGGCCCCTCCGGATTCCTTTTCCAGAACCCAGGGGCAGGTTTCTTTTCAGAAACATCGGAAAAACATCTGCGAAACTTGACAGCCTTTTTTTCTTCCCGTATGATGACATCCATAGAAAAAACCTTTGAAGCGGAGATCAAACCGTCGAGCGCACGCACAGAGAGCCGGGGCAGCTGAAAACCGGCCGTAAGCGGCACGGCAAATGGACCGCTGAGGGAAAGGTGAAGGGCATCTGCCCCTAGCCGGACCGTATGCCTGCGTTAAAGGCTGGAAATGTGTTGGCATTTCTGTAAAGAGGATCCGGCAAACCGGATCAACGAAGGTGGTACCGCAAGGCTCAGGCCCTGTCCTTTGATGGACAGGGCCTGTTTTGTTTCCAGAGAAAATCGCTGTTTCGAAAAAGAGAGGTGAACGGATTGCTGACTTCCATGCCTGATTATTCCATCCGCCTGCCCGCGTGGACCATCGGGATTCATGCGCTTGAGCAGATTCCCTCCGTCTGCCGGGAGAGCGGCACGCGCGCCGTTCTCATCGGCGGCCGGCGTGCCATGGCCGCCATCGCCGACAAAATTGAAGCCGCTTCAGGTCCCGGTATCGAAATTGTATCCCGGATCTGGTACGGCGGGGAGGCAGCCGAGGAAAATATCGCCATGCTTTCCGGCCTCTCCGATGTGCTCTCCGCCGACATGATCTTTGCGGTCGGCGGCGGGAAAGCACTGGACACCTGCAAAGCCCTCGGTTTCCGGCTCGGCAAACCGGTTTATGCCTTCCCGACCATTGCTTCCACCTGCGCTGCCTGCACGGCTGTCTCGATTCTCTACCACCCCGACGGCCGCTTTGCCGGCCCCTGCTTCCTGCCCGGGCCGCCGAAGCATACCTTCATCGATACCGCCGTCATTGCCTCGGCACCGTCCCGTTATCTCTGGGCCGGGCTCGGCGATACCTATGCCAAGTATTTTGAAGCCACCATGTCCTCCCGCGGGGACACGCTGGCCTACTATCACGCACTGGGCGTTTCCGTTTCACGCTCCTGCCTCGACCCGCTCCTGGCTTACGGTGCAAAAGCCTGGCAGGACCATCAGCGCAAGGAAGTCACGGAGGAGCTCACCCAGGTCATTCTGACCATCCTGGTCACCACGGCCGTCGCTTCCATCCTGCTTACAGCCGATCGGATCATTGACTACAATACCGGTCTTGCCCACGCCATCTTCTATGCCCTGACCGCCTTCCCGGAACTGAAGATTGAATCGGACCATCTTCACGGAGAAGTGGTCGGCTTCGGTGTCCTGGTGCTTCTGCTCACCGACGGGCAGGACGAAATGTTCCGCACCATGTTCGCCTTCAACCGTTCCGTTTCCCTTCCCACCGCGCTCAAGGATCTCGGCATGACACCCGGGGATCTTCAGAAGGTGCTTCCGCAGGTCCTGTGTATGCACGACATTGACCATAACCCCTATCCCGTCACCCTGGAAATGCTGGAGGAAGCCTTCCGGAAACTGGAGGCCTGGAACCTTCAGTACGATCAGAAAATGATTCCATGACAGAAAAAAAACATGAGAAAATATACAGAAAAGGAGATTACCATGATGAAAAAGATGCTTGCTGTTCTGCTCACCCTGTCCCTTCTTCTCAGCTCCGCCGGTTTTGCCTTCGCTGACGACGGACAGTATAAGGTCGGTATTATCCTGCTGATTGAAAACGGCGCTTTCCTGGACATGAAGACCGGTATTATTGAAGGCCTGGCCGAGCTGGGCTACGCCGAGGGCTCCAACCTGACCATTGATTACCAGTGCGCGCAGGGGGATGCCACCAACCTGCAGACCATCTGCCAGAACATGGACGACGGCACCTATGACATCGTCTTCACCATTGCCACGCCGCCCACCCAGGCCTTTGTCGGCCAGGAGAGCGAAACACCCAATGTTTTCTGCTCCGTTGCCGCCCCCGTCGCAGCCGGCGTCATGAGTGCCCTGGACACCCCCGACATGAACGCCACCGGCACCAGCAATGCCATTCCTTCCGGTGACATCATCCAGATGGGCCTGCAGATCACCCCGGATGTCAAAACCTTCGGTCTGGTCTATGCCACCAGCGAAGTCAATGCCGTCAATGCCATGAACACCGCCAAGGCGTTCCTGGACGCCAACGGCTATGCCTATGTGGAAAAAACCGTTGCCAATTCCGGTGAGGTCCAGACCGCCACGCAGGCCGTCCTCGACCAGGGTGCCGACGTCCTGTTTGTCGCCAATGATTCCGTCGTGCAGGCCGCCGTGGATATTCTCGCCGAACTCTGCCTGGAAGCCGGCGTTCCCACCTACTGCTGCTCGGCCACAACCGTACAGTCCGGCTGTCTGGCCACACTGGCCATGAGCGACATTTTCATCGGCAAGGAAACCGCAAAGATTGCAGCCCAGGTGCTCTCCGGCACCCCCGTCTCCGAGATTCCCTGTGAGGTCGTTCCGGCCAACATTGTCTCCATCAACAGCGACACCCTGGCTGCCCTGGGTCTGGAAGTACCCGACTCCCTGGCCTCCCTCGGCGACATCCAGTACCTCACTTCAAAGTAATGCTCCCGGCGGACGGGACAGGACGTCCCGTCCGCTGCCCGGATTTCAAGATCTGACAAAGGCAGGCAATTGATCTATGAAACTGTTCATCGGCTCCCTGCAGCTCGGCCTTCTCTACGGTATTCTCGCCCTGGGCATCTATATCAGCTTCCGGATTCTGTCCATCCCGGACCTGACCACAGAAGGAAGCTTCGCCTTCGGTCTTTCCGTGTCCGCTGCGGTCACTTCCGCCGGGCATCCCGTCCTGGCTCTCCCCGCTGCCATCGCAGCCGGGGCCTGTGCCGGGGCGGTTACCGGCATTCTCCAGACGCGATACCGCATTCACCCGATCCTCTCGGGGATTATCACCATGAGCGGCCTTTATTCCGTCAACCTGATGGTCCTGGGCGGGTCACCGAACCTCTCCCTGGTGCGTACACCGACGGTGTTCAAGATCCTCCCTTTCCTCACCAAGAATGATGCCATGACCGCGCTGCCGATCGCTGCCGTGCTGGTGTGCACCACCCTGATTATCCTCTTCTTCCACACCCATCTGGGCATGTGCATCCGGGCCGTGGGCGACAATGAGGAGATGGTACGCGCCTCCTCCATCAATGTGGACGGATGCAAGATCCTTGCCTTCTGTGTTTCCAACAGTCTGATTGCCCTTTCCGGAGCGCTGATTGCCCAGTACCAGGGATACGCGGATATTTCCTCCTCCACCGGCATTCTGGTGGTCGGCCTTGCCTCCGTCATTATCGGCGAAGCCATCTTCGGGAAGCGCGGCATCACCCTGGGCTTCATCTCCGCCATTGTGGGTTCCCTTGTCTACCGCTACATCATCGCCCTGGCCACACGGTACTCTCCCCTGGACGCCTATATGCTGCGTCTGGTCTCCGCCGTCATTGTCGGCATCACCCTGGCCATGCCCGCCGTGAAGAGGAACTTTGCCACGGCACGCCAGAAGAAAGAAGGTGCCGCGAATGATTGAGATCCGCAATGCCCTGAAAGTGTTCGAAAAGGGGACCGCCATCGAACATATTGCCCTGAACCGCCTGTCCCTGAACGTCAGCCGCGGGGAGTTCGTCACCATCCTCGGTTCCAACGGTGCCGGAAAAACCACCCTGTTCAATGCCATCTGCGGGACCTTTCTGCTTGACGGCGGGCGGATTGTGCTCGACGGGACCGACATCACCTATATGCCGGAGCACAAACGCTCCGTCATGATCGGCCGGGTGTTCCAGGACCCCATGAAGGGGACGGCCCCGAATATGACCATTGAGGAAAACCTCTCCCTCGCCTATTCGCGCCAGACCGCGAAACCGCTCAGCTTTGCCCCCTCCCGAAAGCAGCGGACCCTCTTCCGGGAGCGTCTTGCCGAGTTCGGGATGGGCCTTGAGGACCGCATGAAAACCAAAGTCGGCCTGCTCTCCGGTGGCCAGCGGCAGGCCGTCACCCTGCTCATGTGCACCATTGTCCCGCCCAAACTGCTCCTCCTCGACGAGCATACCGCCGCACTGGACCCTGCCACAGCCGACAAGGTCATGGAGATCACCAGGAAGACGGTGGACACCTATCACCTGACGACCCTTATGATCACCCACAATATGGCCTCCGCACTGTCCACCGGCACACGGACCCTCATGCTCGATGAGGGAAAGATCCTGCTGGATCTCTCCGGAGAAGAGCGCGCCGGCACTTCCGTGGAGGATCTCCTGAAGCTGTACGCCGGCAGCAAGCACCGGGCCTTTGACAATGACCGGATGATGCTCGGGTAGAATCCCTGGCTCCGAATGCATCGGGCCGCCTTCCAGGATCGGGAGGCGGCTTTCTCTTTTTGTCCGGCTTTTGCCGGAACAGGTGACAGATGCCGGCTTTTGCTGTACAATCAGTGCATACAAGCAGGACTTCAGCTGCAGGATGCCCGTCTCGGAAGCTGTCCTCCGGTTTTGACCGCCCGGATGCTTCCGCCCTGCAGAATGGCTTAAGACAGGCTGGGTTCCTGCGTCAGGAAAACAGCCGCCTGTACAGAAACAGCTGAGAGGTTCAATCAGAAAATGGATAAAATTGCAGTTCTGATCCCCTGTTATAACGAAGCTTTAACGATTCATAAAGTCGTCTCCGATTTCCGCCGGGTGCTTCCGGAAGCGGTTGTCTATGTGTATGACAACAATTCCACCGACGGAACAGCCGAAATCGCAGAAAAAGCCGGGGCCGTTGTACGCTATGAGCACCAGCAGGGCAAAGGCAATGTCATCCGCCGGATGTTTGCGGAAGTGGATGCACAATGCTATGTCATGGCCGACGGAGATGACACCTATCCTGCCGACTGCGCAGGCGAACTTGTGGACAAGGTTCTGACCGGCGGAGCGGACATGGTGGTCGGAGACCGCCTGTCCTCCACCTATTTTTCCGAAAACAAGCGTCCCTTCCACAATCTGGGCAACACCATGGTCCGCAAGGCGATCAATGTTCTCTTCAAGAATGATATCAAGGACATTATGACCGGCTACCGGGCGTTCAGCTACCGTTTCGTCAAAACCTTCCCGGTCCTTTCAAAAGGCTTTGAGATTGAGACGGAAATGAGCATTCATGCCGTGGACAAGAATCTGCATATCCAGAATGTGGTCATTGATTACCGTGACCGTCCCGAGGGCAGCAAGTCCAAGCTGAACACCTACTCGGACGGTTTCAAGGTACTGCTGACCATCAAGCGGCTTTTCCGTACTTACCGCCCCGGTGCGTTCTTCGGCCTTTTTGCGCTGGTGCTTCTGCTGCTTGCGCTGGCGTTCCTGATCCCGGTTCTGATCGAGTACCGGAAAACGGGCCTGGTGGAACGGTTCCCGACCCTCATCGTCTGCGGCTTTACCATCATCGGTGCCCTGCAGTCCTTCTTCTCGGGGCAGATTCTGAAGACCATCTATCAGAAGAACCGTCAGGATTTTGAAATGGATCTTTACCGTGTCATGGACGATTACAAAGCCAAAATGGAAAAACAGGAAGCCTCCCTGAAAACAACCGATCCCTGATCGCTTCAGGGCATGGAAAAACACGGTCCGGGACCGTGTTTTTCTTATGCTGCAGACAGGATGCGCGAAACATCACTTCCCCCCTGCTGTCTCCGTCTGATACGCCTCTATCAGCTGCTCCGCCAGACGTTCTGCTTCCCCCGGTACCGCCGGAAGCCGCTTGTAGAGGAAGGTGCTTTCCAGGGCTGCATACGAGCCTCTGGCGATATCATCCCGTGTCGGCAGATACCCCCGGAGCTCCTCCGCACAGCCCAGCACCATGGCATCCGGCTGCCCGATGCCTTCTCGGATCCGCAGGCCGATGGCTGTAAATCCTTCAAAGGGAAGTGCCAGCACGGGGATCCCGCCGAGGACCATACAGGCTGCAGTTCCCGGTTCTTCCTCCGGAAGGCGGTCCACCTTTTCCAGCATTTCCTTTTCCCAGGTACGGGCGACGCGGGCTGCAGGCTCATCGCGGCCCCCTGCCCTGCGTTCTGCCTCCTCCGCGGCCCTCAGGATATCCTCCCGGCGCACCCGGGTCAGATGAATGCTGAAAGGCAGTCTTCCGGCCTGCAGGGAGACAGGCACCGGATGCAGGCTGGTCCTGAAGGTGTCCGCCGCCTGTTTTCCGAAGGCGCACATCCGCTCTTCTCCGGTATACAGAGGATCAATATCGCCGCACAGTCCGTTGAGATAGACCGTGTCCATGTCTTCCAGATTCCGGATGATCTCCCCGGAAAAATCCGCGCTGGCCTGATGCGTCCTTCCCAGAAAAACGCCGTGACAGGCTGCCCCCATTAGGGCCAGCTTTCTTCCTCCCGCCCGTTCCAGGACAAATCCCCGGACATCCCGGTCGACCGGTCCCTCGGGGTCCGCCCGGTTATAAATCCAGTCGCCCCGAACCTCGGCCCGGCCGAATGCCAGGCCGGTCACCTCCCTGCGGTCCGCCAGCGCTGCATCCACCGCCTGCTGAATCTTTCCGGCAAGCCCGGAAACATAAGCCGGGCTGACTTCGCCGCAGCCCTCATGGTACTTGATGGCAGGCCCCGTATGCGTGTGCACGCTGACGATCATCGCATCCGTGCACCCGCAGGCCCTGCCATGCCGGATCACCGCATCCGCCACGTCCTGGGAAAGCCCCAGCAGTTCACAGGATACAATCAACTGCCGGACTTCGCCCTCCTCCAGCACCGCTGCCCTTGCATGCAGCGGGTCCCGGATGCCCTCCATCCTGCGCTCAAGATAATAGCCGAACCCAGCCAGTTCCGTGCCCACAGGCGGTGTAATCTCCGCAATTCCAAATCCGGCACGCATGTTCTTTTCCTTCTTTCTATCTCAAACCGGGAACCCTGTCCCCGTATTCCTCCACCAGCAGATCGTTCACCGCGTCTCCGCCGTCCACATTGCTGCTCACAAAGAACCTGGCGTCAACGCCTTCCTCCATGGACAGCTCCTTCACCCGGCAGACAACGGCCTGCAGAAGTGCAGCGCCGACCGCCGTGCTTGTCGGACCCACCCGGCGTCCGTCCGGGAATGCCACAATCGCGTCCCCGGGAATGCCGCAGTTGTCCAGCACCAGGTCCGCCGTTTCAAAGAGCCGCAGCCCGCGCGGCGAACGGCTTGTGACGGAAGAGGAATGCCGGAGGCTGGTCAGGGCAATCACCCGGGTTCCTCGTTTTTTGGCTTCCTCGGCAAGGCCCACCGGGACGGCGTTCCGCCCGGAATTGGAGAAGATCAGAAGGGTATCGCCTTCCCCCATGGGATAGCGCCGGAGCAGTTTCTCCACCCATTCTTCCTTCCGTTCTTCCCGGGTACTGCCTGCTGCGCTGATATGCAGCATCAGCTTTTCATCCAGAACGGGGCACACGGCCGCCATCCCGCCGGCGCGGTAGAAGATTTCAAGCGCCAGCAGGTGTCCGTGGCCTGTTCCGAAGGTATATACCAGTTTTCCTGCCTTCAGGGTATCCAGAATCATCCGGGCCGCCTGCTCCAGCTTGTCGGCCTGCGTGTCAAACGCCCGGTCCAGTGTCTCCTGCAGGTTTTTCCTGTACTGTTCAATCGCTGTCATTGTTCCTTCCCTCTTTCCAGTCTGCATGCAATCTCCGCTGCGGTCAGACCATCCCGGAGCATGCCGCACACCACCGCTCCGATCTCCGGCCGGTGTCTGGGCTGTGTCACCTGTACATCCGGGCACCGTCTTCCCAGGTTCTCTGCAAACAGCTGCCTTGCCAGCGCACTGTGTCCGAATACGCCGCCGTACATCGCGCAGACCGCTGCCTCCGGAACCTCGCGCTTCAGCGCTTCCGCAAGCGCTGCCAGCCGTTCCATCTCCTGCTCCGTGATGCTCCGTGCATCGGTGTCCCCGGCCTCGGCCAGCCTCAGCACCACAGCTCCGAACGCCGCGGTTTTTTCCGTTCCCATCCCGGGATCATACAGCTTCGGGATCAGGCCGCGGGGCGTTTCCGCCGAAAAGAACGTCAGGGCCTCCTGCAGGACCGCATTCTGGTTTCCTGTCAGGTCAAAGGTCTCTGCCGCCTGAGCCAGGGCATTTCTGGCCAGCGTATACCCGCTTCCGGCATCTCCCATCTTCCAGCCCCAGCCGCCCAGCACATGTTCCTTCCCTTCGGCATCCATGGCCATGAGCATGGATCCTGTTCCGCAGATCACCATCATGCCGGGGCCTCCTGCGGTATGCCCCATCAGCGCGATATGGGCATCGCTCTGCAGCTCGAGGCCGCAGCCCTCCGGAAGTCTTTCCCGGAACGCCCGGAGCACCTCTTCTTCCGCCGGTCCGTCTAGGGCGGCAAGCCCTGCCGTCACCAGGATCTGTTCCGGCGGCGTTTTCCCGATCAGTTCCCGTGTCATGGATTCAAAGCGGTCAAGGCAGACGGCGAGCCCGTCCTGCAGATAATTCAGGCCCCCGCCCTGCGTTTTCCCGGCCGGTGAGCCGTCCCGGCGGACGGCTGCCGCGCTCGTCCTTGTTCCGCCGCCATCCAGGCCAATATACAGTTCCCTCATGCTGCCTCCCTCTGCGGTATGCGCACCGAACCCGTTTTCCGATATGGTGATTGTATCATTCTCTTTTTTTCTCTTCAACCCCGCCTCCCATTTCATATTGCGGTTCCTCCCCGTGTGTGCTACACTTCGGCCAAAAGAACAACGTATACAGGGAGGTTTTGCTTCATGGTTTCTCTGGATTACCCGGTTTCCCAGGAAGAACTGGTGGCACTGCGGCGGGAACTCCATATGTATCCGGAACTGCGCTGGGACCTGGACCGGACGTCCGCCCTCGTCCGCCGGGAACTGGACAAGGAAGGGATTCCCTATGAGGCGGACGTCTACGGCCGGAATTCCGTAGTTGTCACCATAAACCCCGGAATCACCTCCTTCACCATAGGCCTTCGCGCCGATATGGACGCCCTGCCCATTGAGGAAAACAACCAGGACAAGCCCTACCGCTCCCGGAATCCCGGCGTCATGCATGCCTGCGGCCATGACGCGCACACCGCCATGATGATCGGCACGGCCAAAGCGCTCTGGGCTGTCCGTGACCGGATCCGCTGCCGCGTGAAACTGATTTTCCAGCCCTGCGAGGAAGGCCGGCCCTCCGGTGCCCGCACGCTCTGCGAAAACGGCATCATGAAGGACATTGACTGCATTGCCATGTGCCACGTCAACTGCGTGGACCCCACCCATGTCATTTCCACCAATGCCGGCTGCACCAACTGTTCCTCCGTGGCCTTCAAAATCACCCTGAGCGGAAAGTCCGTGCATGCCGCCACGCCGCACATGGGGATTGACGCCCTCGCCGCCGGCGTCAAGATTTACAACGATATCCAGATGGTCCTGAGCCGTGAGGTGGATCCCTTTGACGCCTGTGTCATGGGCGTGTGCAGCATGCATGCCGGAAACACGGTGTCCACCAATGCAGACACCTGCGTCATGGAAGGCACCATCCGCTGCCGGAAGGATGCGACCATGGCCTGGGCGAGAAAGCGTCTGGAAGGTCTGGTCCGCAGTATTGCCGAGGAAAGCCGCACCACCTGGGAACTCACCTGGAGCGGGGATCCCCTGCCTGCCGCACACAATGATCCCCGGCTTTACGCCGCCTTTGTGCCTTCCGCACGCGCTGTCGTCGGAGAGGACCGCGTCATTGAACTCCCGACGTCTCCCGGCGCAGAGGATTTCGCGTATTATGAAAAAGAAAAGCCCGGCCTGCTCTTCGGCCTGGGCATGCGCAATGAAGCGAAGGGTGCCTGCCATCCGGCTCATACACGGGACTGGGATGTTGATGAAGATGCCCTGTCCACCGGCGTCCGTGTTTTTGTACAGTTTGTTCTGGACAACATGGACGGCATTCCGGGCATCCCCTGTCCCGGAAAGGAGACCTGCCCATGAGAACACCGCCTGTCTTCTACTGCCAGCTGGATTATGCGGACCGGCCCTATCCCGGTCCCTCCGGGAGAGGCACCATCGCCGATAACGGCTGCGGTCCCTGCTGTGCCGCCATGGTGGCGGAAAACCTGCTGGATGTCTCCTTCCCGCCATGGGAAGCCTGCCGCATGGCCATTGACTGCGGGGCCCGGGAAAAGCCGGGCACCGACCTGTATATTTTCTCCCCGGTCTTTGCCCGGGCCTTTGGCTTCAGCCTGCAGGTCACCGAGGATGCGGAAGAAGCCTTCCGCTTTCTCAGGGAAAACCGCGGCCTGGTCATTGCCAACACCTACGGCGACCGCCCGGAAGACGGATGGATCGGCGTCTTTTCCGACAGCGGCCACTACATTGTCCTGGCCGGCATCGAGGGAAGCACCGTGCGTGTCTGGGACCCCATGTACCGCCCCGGCCGCTTTGATGTGCCCGGCCGCCTCGGCAAGGTACGGATGGAGGGCACGGAAGCCTTTGCGGATGCCTCAGTCATCCGGGAGGACTGCCACGAACGGCCTTTCTTCCTGTTTGCTCCGGAATCCTGAGAAAAGGGGACGCTGCCAGCCCGGCAGCGTCCCCCTGTGCTTTTCAGGAAAGCATCAGCTGTCCTTCTTCCGCTTCCTGAGAAGATATTCATCCAGTCTTGTTTTGACATTTTCAGGAATCTCCCGGGAAACCGGGCATTTGACCGCATCGGCCATGGCCAGCGTGAAATCGGACAGGAATCCGATATCCGCCAGGAGCTGCTCTTCCGAGAGCAGTTCTTTTGTGTCATAGCGGTTGTGGATCGTTGCCTGGCTCTTCGGTGCACTGCGTGCAAAGGAAAGGGCAGGAACGCCGTGATCGGCAAACGGGGTGGAGTCGCTGGAATAGACGTCCTGACGCCCGGAAAGCCCCCATCCCCGCTGTGCGCACAGATACTGCAGATAATGCAGCAGCTTTTCTTCCGCACTCACGCAGGCAATGAATTTGCCCATATAGGTTCCGATCATGTCCAGGTTGATATTCAGGGCAATGCGGTCCAGCTCCTTTTCGTGGGCGGCCGTATAGGCCTTGGACCCCAGCAGGCCCTGTTCCTCACTGCCGCAGAAGATGAACCGGAGGCCGTAGCGCAGAGGGGCCTTCTCTTTCAGCGCATCCAGAATACCCAAAAGGCCGATGCATCCGGACATATTGTCATACGCGCCGTGGGACAGGAAGGTGGTGTCGTAATGTGCACTCAGCGCGATCCATTCATCGGTTCTGCCCGGGATCTCCGCGATCACATTCTGGGAGGTCGTGACCGATTCCGTCTGTTCCACCTCTATGGAAACCATCGCCGGGGCAGCCTGTACCAAAGCCAGCGCATCCTTCGCGTTGATATTCACACAGGGAACCTTTCTTCCCTTTGAAACATAGGGCCGCAGCGTCTTCTGGTCAATGTCCCGGTCCGGATAGCGGATATCCCCGTCATAGGAAATAAAACCGACGGCACCGGCGTCCAGCAGGTCCTGATAGACCCAGTAGGTGATGCCGGTATCCAGGAGCACAATCTTCCCTTTTGCCTGTGCCATGGACGCAGGGTCCGTATTGGGCAGGTAGCACAGAGGTGCCTCTGTCCTTCCGCTGCCGCAGAGCCTGTAGCCCCGGCAGGGGATTTCCCGGCCGTCAGCTTTCAGGTGCGCAGCATGGATCTGCGCTGTATCCACCTCAAACGGCTCCAGAAAAGCGGCTGCTCCCCGGGTTTCACACAGGGATTTCAGATACTCTGCTGCTGCTTTCTCTTCCTCGGATCCGCTGAAACGGACCCTGTCCGTCTTCTCCAGGATTTCCCGGATGGTTTCATGGGTCATATGCTTTTCTCCTCCCTTTTTCCATCATCATCTTTTCGTCCGGAATGACCCCTGCATTGTTTCAGGGGGTATCCGGAAACGTCAGTTCTTCCGTTTCTTCTCCGCTGAGCAGACCTGCCCGCTCCAGATAATCGCCATGGGTTCGTTCTGAAACCTTCAGCTTTTGTTTTTTGCCGAGCCGGAGAAATGCTTCGTAGGCATTCTGCATATCCTCCCTGTCCATGGAGAATACAACGATTTGCATTAATCCCTGATATTTTGCAGTTTTCCCTTTGTCAGATTCGGCCGGATCATTCATATACAGGGTGTATGCCTTCTCCATCTCACCGGCCTGCGCATAAGCAAACACACAATAGACAAGGTATCCTTTTCTGGGGTCTGTGATAACGTCCCAGCCTTTTGCAACCGGCTTTCCCTTCATGCGCTCGGATGCCCATGCTGCTGTTGCCAGTTTTTCTTCCCTGCCCTCGACACATTTCGACAGGATGTACATCAGATGGTTTTCCCATACAAAGTTCTTTGCCAGCTGATCCAGGAGAAGCAGAAAACATTCTTTTGTCACATTTCCGGACAGCAGCCGTTCCGCGATGGTATACAGAAGCTGCTTACGGTCAATCCGCAGGGAATCAAACGGTCTGTCCGATGCAAACTTGTGCCACACATGTCCGCTCAGAAGAGCTCCGTAGATCTTTGCCAGGGCAAGGCTGGCTTCCTGATACAGCGGATCCTCCGCTTTGACAGCCGTCAGTTCCCGGATCAGTTTTCCCGCCGTAAACCGCCAGTTGGAACGTTCTTTTGCAGGTACTACCCTGTTGGGCCGGAAATACAGGTTCTCGTCCACACACTCGACAAAATACTCAGCCTGCTGTATGACTTTTTCCGTCAGATCTTCTGCGTTCTCCTCCGGGAAAAGAACCCTGTCCAGTTCCTCTCTTTTCCCTGCCGGAACAGCTTTATAGGCTTCCGTGAGCATTCTTCGGAGTTCTTCTGCCTGTTTGTCCGCTGTTTTCTTTTTCAGGTCCGTCAGTTTCATGTTCTGTCCTCCCTCAGCTTCATGCATAAACGGTATCACAGGATGGCGCAGGGTGCAATACCTGCCTTCTCTGTTTCATTCTCCGTGTTACATCATGCAACAGAATGAGACATCATGAAACGGATTGATACAGATTGAAACTTGTCAGTACTGTCCATTGGTGATACGCTTCTCCTGCAGACTGCATGGCTCCCTGGTCACCAAATGAAAGGAGAGATCTCTCCCATGATCCGGCATCTGACCAGACGGCAGACTTCTCCTCCGGCGGACACTGATCTGAAGCGTCTGCTGGCACAGGAGCTTCTCGGACGCCTTTCCCGGGAGGCCGGTGCCCCGGACCCGGACGGTCATCCCACCAATGCACGGCTTCTGGTCGGGAGCATTGTGGACCGCTCGATTGAAAACGGAGACTTCCGCGGCCTGAGGTACCTGACGGATCTCATCGGCATCGGGGAAAAAGCCGATATCCGCCGTGAACAGCTCCGTCTTGAAAAGGAAAAGGCTGCCGCAAAGCTTGCAGAACAAAACAGGGCTCGGGACAACCGGGATGAGTCCTCCAGGGCCCTGGAAGTCTATCTGGCCGTTCAGACCGCCCTGAAGGTCCCCGCCAGAGACAGAACCCTCGATGAAATCCTGCAGACAGAATCTCCGCAAGCCCCTGTCTGATTTCATCGGAAAAATGACCGCAGGTGCGGTCATTTTTCTGTTTCCGGCCACCGGTATGTGCCGGTCAGTGCACCTTCCAGAAAAGCTCCTGCAAGCGAACCCGGACGGATCTGTTCCCGTGCCTCCTGTTCTGCAAGCCAGACATAACTGTCCACTTCCGCGTTTGCATGCACATCTTCGTTCTCCACATACGCCGTAAAATTCAGCATCAGCGTATTGGACGGAGCAAAATAATGGCTGTGATTGAAGTGCACGGCTGTTACCCGGAGTCCCATCTCCTCGCGGACTTCACGCACCACCGCATCCTCTGCGTCTTCCCCGCAGTTGACATACCCCGCCACAAGAATCAGACCCGACCGCCCGTACTGGCGGATCAGGGCGATCCGGCCCGTTGAAGGGCAGGTCACAATCATGCTCACCGCGGTGTTGAACACGGGAAACCGGAAGTCCTGGCAGTCCGGACAGTATGGGATGTCCCTGCCTTCTGAGGGCAGGTAGCGCATTTCCAGCTTTTTTCCGCACTGCATGCAGTGCAGCATCTGTGGATTCATTCCAGTGCCTCCGTTTTCAGATTCAGAAAATCATTCTCGGCATCCGTCAGGTCAATGTCCAGCGCGCCGATATTTTCCCGCATACGCTCCGCACTGGAGGTCCCGATCACCGCAAAGGCGTTGAGACCCTGACGGAAAAGCCACGCAATGGCAATCTGCGGTACCGAAGCCCCCTTCCTTTCCGCAAGCGTTTCACACCGCCTCAGCCGTTCATAGTTTTCCGGCCAGTCAAAGCCTTTGACCGCGAACCGGTCCAGAACGCGTGCACCGCTTTTCTCATCCTTTCCCTGCACACGGCCCGATAGAAACCCATGGGCAAGGCTGGAGTAGGAGATCACGGGCATCTGCGTTTCCTGATACCAGGCCCTCGCTTCTTCCCCTTCTTTCCCGGAGATGCAGACACAGTCCCCTCCCCAGGGGTCCACGGCCTGCCGGGCGAGGGCAAAATTGGGACTGGATACGGAAAACGGCATCAGGTCATGCGCCTGCGCATAGGCATTGGCCAAAGCAATCCGTTCATGGGTCCAGTTGGATCCGCCATAGGCCCGGATTTTTCCTTCCCGGATCAGCTGATTGCATGTTTCCACAATCCCGCTGACCTCCACGGACGGATCGTCCCTGTGCAGAACCAGCAGATCGGCATACGCTGTCCCCAGCATGTTCAGGGATGTTTCCAGGTCGGCCCGGATCGCTTCCGGGGTCACCCGCCGCGTTCCGTCGGGCAGCGGGTGGCAGCACTTCGTCAGCAGGATGATTTCATGCCGGCAATTGTACTTTTTGAGCCACCGGCCTATCACTTCCTCGGAATGTCCGTAGACACGGGCTGTATCCAGGGCGTTGATCCCCATGCCGTTCATGGCACGGAGCAGTTCATCGCCGCTGTCTCCGCGTGAAAACAGGGATGTTCCGTAAAAGATTCTCGAAACCGGCTCGTCAATGCCTGGAATATGGGCATATTTCATCGTATTCCGTCTCCTCAGGGTCTGTCTTCTTTCCGCATGTTTCTTCCTGTTCCCATATTCCCCGCGCCGGCACATTTCCCTTTTTCTCCGCACGAAAAAACAGACTGAAAGCAATTCCTCTCCGTCTGTTTCCTTTGCTGATTATTCCAGGTCCTGTGCGTGCCGGGGAGCTGGTTCCCGGCGATCCTCTTCCTGTACCTCCAGAATGGACCCGTGTCTTTCCGCTTCCGGATTGTCCGTCCATTCCGTCACAGAGGCGAGCGGCTGCCCGTTTTCATCACAGAACATCCCCGTCTCCTCTTCGAAACAGGCGGGACGTTTTTCCCCGTCGGACAGAACCCAGACCGCGCGGGAGCCGGCAGGAAGCGTCTCGGAAACCGGAAGCCAGCAGTCGGCAAGATCCTCATACGGGCAGGGCAGCGCCGGACGGTGCGTCCGGACCCATGCCTGTGCATGTTCCAGACTGATCAGGCAGTCCTGATCCTCCTCAAGAAAGAGCGTTCCGTACGCAAGGATGCCCACGCCGTGTTTCATCACAACGACTCCGTCGATCGCATTCCTGTTGCGTACAATCGTGTATCCCTGTTCCACGCTGACGGCATACAGATCATCGCCTGCCTGAAACGGAAGACCCGTTACATCCACATGATAAGGAAACATTTCCTTCCCCACCTGCCTTTTCAAGCATCCCGGTCCGCAGTATATCATATTTCCGCCGGCACGGTCAATGAAACAGGACTGCGTGCATCATAGTGATTCCTTCATCCGCACATCACCCATATGCACAGTAGCAGAAAAATGCGGACTATCCGCTTCATGTTCACGCAGAAAGTCTCCTCCGAAGAAAACAGCCACGAAAACCCAAACACGGTTTCGTGGCTGAATCGTTCCTGCAGTCCGAAAGAGGCACGCTGTCAAAACCGTGCCGGTTTCTTTCGTTCCCTGGTCCGTTTCGCCTTCCTTATTCCTTCGGCTTCAGAGTTTCCAGTTCGTCCTTAAGCTTTGCAATTTCCTCGTTGGCTTTTTTCAGGTCCTTTTCAGCGTTGGCCAGTTTGGTTTCGGCTTCTTCCTTGAGTTTTTTCATCTCCTCAAGACTCTTTGCCGTGGTTTCCTGAAGCGTTTTGACATCGGCCGCTTCGGCTTTTGCCTCCTCCAGGGCTCTTGCCGTTTCCTCAAGACTCCAGCCCGTCGTTTCCTGAAGGGATTTGGCTTCTTTCAGTTCCGTTTTTGTCCCTTCCAGAACGGCTGTGGTATCTGCCAGCGTCTTGGCGGTCGTTTCCTGAAGGGTCTTCAGCTCCGTCAGTTCGGTTTTTGCGCCTTCCAGAGCCGTCGCGGTTTCTTCCTGTGTCTTTGTAAGATCTGCAAGCTTACCTTCTGTTTCTTCCTTCATTTTCGTGATATCTGCGAGCTTGCCCTCTGTTTCTGTCAGTGTCGCTTTCACCTTGGACAGGTCCGTATTCAGCCCGTTTTTCTGGGTAAGCATGACAATCCCGAATACAAGTGCAAGCACCAGAAGAATACCCAAAAGGACAGACAGTTTGTTTTTCATGAGGATGCCTCCATCATTTTTTCTATATTTTATCACATCCTGTAAGGCTTGTCCAACTTCCGTCCGTTTTACACATTTCCTTCTGCCTGTTTTTTCCATGTTCCCGGAGGCTTTTTTCAGCACACGCATGTGCCTGTCGTATAGGAGATATCCGCCATTCCCGCCCATGGGCCGCCCCTGTACACCGACTGCCGCAGCAAGATGATGCGTTCCGCTGCCGCGAAAGCCGATCTTTCCACTATCTCCGAAAAACTTTCTTCTCCGTATGCCCGGCTTTCATTTTCCGGGTCCTGATACGCATATTCCCTGTGACGATAGGAAAAGACCTGCATCCGCCGTGACCAGAAGAAAGCCCGGTTCCACAGGCCATAAGGGTCTTCCGTCAGACGGAGAAAGCGGCGTGCATCCCGCATCGCCATGTTCAGGCCCCGCCATGTATCGTCCCATCCATACACACCATAGGCCTTTTCCAGCCCGGCCTTCATCTCCACGGGCAGTTCGTCCACGGTGAGCAGGCCCGAGACCGGCCGTCTTCCGCGAATCCCCATTCTCTCCATTTCCAGACGGTCCAGCTCCCGTTCAAATGCGGTATGATTCGAGGAATTCCGCTCCGTTCTCCTCAGAATATACGGATGCGCCGTGGAATCCAGATAAAAATGGCACAGGAAACCGGCTGTATAGGCAAACAGCAGGTCTTTTTCCCTGCCCTCTGCCTGTTTTGCGGTCTCCGCTAGGGCATTGAGAAACACCCCGGTCTTCTGCTCATGCATGATGCCTGCCCGTCTGCGGTATCGGAGCCACCGCCAGGGAAGATAGAACCGGCAGCAGGACCAGTCATCCGGGCCCGACAGCGCATACCGGAAGATTTCCTTCTCCGGCATATCAAAGGGAAGGCGGGAAAGGACCTTTTCCCCCATGCTTCTGTGGACCACGAGATCCGGCATTTTTCTCTCCCCCTCCCGGAATGCTTCTGCAGCTTTCCTCTGTGTCTATATTATACCCATGGAAGCAGCGCCTGTCATTCCCGATGGCTTCCAAAACAAAAAGCAGCCGGAGCTGCTTTCTGCTGAAAAATCAATACTCTTTGCCAAAGTCCTTCCGCTGCCAGATATAGAAGACCAGGCCGATCAGAACCCAGACAATCAGCATGATATAGCTTTCTTTTCCGAAATGCACACCGGAAAGACCGGGAATCGGAATGAGCTGGAGAATCATGAAGATCGTGCTGAAGATCACGCCGAGGATGGCTGTACACTTGAGGAATGCGCCGCCGTCTCCGTCACGCTTCATGGTGATCAGTGAACTCGCGCAGGTGAAGAAATACCCGATGCTCGCACCGATTGCACTCATGTCGACGAACCAGCCGAGCGCTTCACGACCCAGGATCGGACCGGAAAGGCTGACAATCACGCAGAAGATCATGGCATTTTTCGGCGTGCCGTATTTGCTGTCAACCCGGCCGAACCACTCCGGCAGATAACCGTCACGGCTCATGGAATACATGAGACGTGAGGAAGCAAGGTAAAAGCCCATGATACCGGACAGAACCGCACAGGATACACCCAGACCGATCAGCACTTTTCCGAAGGTTCCGAGCAGCTCCTCTGCCGCCACCAGCAGCACCCATTCCCCGGCCATGACGCGGTCCGGCCAGTTCTCCAGGGCCGCTGCCGCCACCGTATTGTTGCTGGTATACACAAAGCAGCCAAACACAATGGCAACAATCATGATCCCGGCCACTTTCCGGAAGGAGAAGTTGAACTCTTCCGCCGCCTGAGGAATGGCATCGAATCCGACATAGGCCCAGGGAGCAATGGCAAAGGTGGCAAGAATGGCTGAAAGAATGCCCGCCGTGCCTTTGTGCGCATACTGTCCGATTTCTGCCGTGGTTGCATTCGCAGCCATGGCCGCGCTCTTGTCAAAGCCCCAGATCGGCTGCATGTTGATACCCTTTGCCTTGGCAGAAACCAAGGCTGCGATAAACAGAGTAAAGACACAGGTCACCAGCATGGTGCTGAGAACCGTCTGGACAAAACCGGCTTTCCGGACACCGATGATATTGAGCCAGCCAAAGAGAATCAGGATCGACATCGCCAGCAGCATTTCACCCATATAGATGTCAAACCCGGCGATGGAATAATGGAACCCGAATTTCAGCAAATCGGCATTTCCGTCCAGACCGTCCACAATGAGGCCGATGGCCGTACTGTTCATCGGAACGTTTGTCAGATAGGCCACCACCAGGAACCATCCGCAGATAAAGGCAAGGTTTTTCCCGAAGCACATCTTGGTAAAGGTGAATTCACCGCCTGCTTTCGGATATTTGGGAACCATGTAGGTGTAGGAAAAAGCAATGATCACCATGACCAGTGCACCAAGAACCATCGCAATGGCCGTTCCCGCCACACCAGAGTTCGGAAGAAACTTTTTGCCGGGATTAATGAAGGACCCCCAGCCGATGACACATCCGAAGGCAATCGCCCAGACGTGCATGGGATTCAGCTGCCGCTTCAGGCCCGATTCATTGTTTGCTGGCGTTTTTCCATTCATAGGGAAACCTCTCTTTCACAGCCCTGCAGTGCATCTGCAAGTTGTTTGTTCCAGTTTTTCGGATGTTTTCCGATAGCATTGAACGCTGAAATGCTCCTTGAAAATGCATCGTCCGTTTCGTGCGGCACAGTGGCATTTCTCGCGCAAACGCCCTTTAGTATACTCTCCGGCAATATTTCATGTCAAGCCGAATCGCCGAATCTGTTCATTTTTCTTTATGGGTTATACGGAAATGAACCACATTCGTCACGGATGGTTTCTCTTCATCACCTCAACGCTTTTTCCGACACGTTTGAATGATGAACCTATAAGTTTCGTTTGAAAGAAAACCGGTCTTCCGGGATTTCTGCAGTCCGGCTGCCGCCCATCAAAGACACAAAAGAAAAAACAGATCAGTGGATCCTGCGATCCACTGATCTGCTTCACAAATCGGAACATCTGTTTCCGTGCGTCAATTATATATCTTCGGAATGTTAATTGACGGTGACGGTATACGTCGCGCTTACACCACTGCCATCGTTCGCTGTAATGGTGATGACGGCAATACCAGGCATATGTCCTGTGACGATACCTGTATTGGATGTAACGCTGGCGACAGCAGCATTGCTGGATGTATAGGTGACAGAAATATCGCTGACATTTGACGGCCAGAGCGCATAGGACAGATATTCTGTCTGATTGACATTCAGCGTACCGGAACCATAAACAGCAATGGCAGTCGCAAGAATCTTGCTGCTTGTGACCGTAAGGGCCAGGGTTCCGCTCTTCCCGCTGCCGTCATTGGCGGTTGCGGTGATCACCACCGAGCCGTTTGCTTTTGCAGTGACGACACCGGTGTACGGATCCACCACAGCCACGGAAGGATTGGAAGAACTCCAGGTGACCGATTTATCGGCTGCATCTGCAGGCAGGATTTCATAGGCAAGAGGTCTTACCTCGGCGATCGTCATGGCAGAGGGACCGATGACGCCAACATACGTCACTTTCTGCAGGGTATTGGTCACCGTGATGCTGAAGGTTGCTGTTACGCCACTTCCGTCTTTTGCCGTGGCGGTAATCACGGTGGTGCCATCCTTAACGGCTTTCACGATGCCATAGGTTTCGTCAACCGTGGCGACAGCCGGATTGCTGGAGGACCAGCTCACCTGTTTGTTGCCAGCAGTCGCCGGCCAAATCTCATATGCAAGATACTGAGTGTTATTCAGATTCATTGCGGCCTGGCCATAGATCGAGATTGCAGTGACAGGAACTGAAGTGGAAGTCACGTCAATCGTAATGGAAGCCTTTTCCCCGCTGTCGTCACGTGCCGTTGCTGTAATGACAACCTTGCCGACTGCCAGTGCTTTCACGATACCGAGCGTCTCATCAACCGTTGCAATGGCAGGATTGCTTGTTGACCATTTCACGGACTTGTTGTCTGCGTTTGCAGGAAGGATTCCGTAGCCAAGATACTGTGTATCCGAAACATGCATGGCAGGATTGCCATAAACCTCAACACGGGAAACGGGAACATTCGTATTCGTTACATTGATGATGAAGCTTCCAGAAACATCCGGATTGCTGGTGGATGTTGCTGTGATCGCAACGATACCGGTCTTCAGAGCAGTCACAACGCCAAATTCATTGACCTTGGCAATGCTGGTATTCGAAGATTTCCATGTGACCGTCAGAATATCCGCGTTTGCCGGCCAGATTTCATAGGACATATTCTGTGTTTTTCCAACACCCATGGACGGCGTTCCATAGACCGCAACCTTTTTCACATCCACGATGGAGGATTTCACCGTCACGGTGTAGGAGCCGCTCACGCCACTGCCGTCATTCGCCGTGGCCGTGATGGTCGCTGTACCGGCAGCAACAGCTGTCACCGTTCCATAATACGGATCAACTTTCGCAATTTTTGCATCGCTTGTCGACCAGGTCACCGTCTGGTTATCTGCATCGGTCGGAAGGATTCCATACACCGGATAATCCACAGCGCTCGGATAGAGAACGCTTTTTCCTGATGCAATCACATTGGTGACAAGCTTCACACTGTTCATGACTTTGACTTCCAGTGAACCTTTCACCAGCGTGCCGTCTGTCGCCTGTGCGGAAATAACCGCAGTACCTTCTGCAATACCCTTGACCACACCATTCTGATCAACGGTGGCCACCGCAGGATTGTCACTGCTCCAGTAAACCGCCTTTTCATAGGCATAGATCGGTGTTACTTCAGCAACTGCCGTGAAGCTTTCGGACACTTTGAGCGTTGTCTGTCCGGAAACCTTGATCGACTCCACAAGAACCTGGGACTTGGTTACCATAAGTGCAACGGAACCTTCGATTTCGCTTCCGTCGGTGGCTTTTGCCGTAATCGTCGTTACACCGGCTGAAACACCCGTGATCTTTCCTGTTGCGTCAACCGTGGCAACTTCCGGATTGCTGCTCCTCCATGTGACATCGGTCAGAGAAGCCGTAGCAGGCAGGACAGCATATCCAAGATATGCACTCTCGCCGACAAGAATTGTCGTTCTGCCGACAATGGATATCCAGGTAACGGGCACGATCACAACAGTGATGCCGTACGTTCCATAAACATTGCTGTCCGATTTGGATGTGGCTGTGATGGTGGCAAATCCGCCGCCGACTGCTGTTACAACACCATACTCATTCACGGTCACAATGCTGGAATCCGAAGAAGACCATGTGACTTCTTTGAACGATGCATCTGCCGGAAGGACTTCATAGGAACTGTATGCAACTTCACCCAGGGACATCGTAGGCTTGACCGTAACATTGATTGTCTGAACCGGAACAATTTTTTCCACGGTCAGGAGATAGGAATCCATAACCGTCGGGCTGCTGTTGGAAATGCCTGTAATCGTGCAGGCTCCAATGCCAACCGCCGTTACAACACCAAAGGCATTCACGGTTGCAATTGCCGGATCGGAAGTTTCCCAGGAAAGCGTCTTATCGACAGCCGTCACAGGAAGAACAGAGTAGCTGATGGCATACGTTTCGCCGACGTTCATTTTGGCCTTGCCCGTAATGGAGATACTGGAAACACGTGTAATATCAACATAGGCAGGGGTAACAGTCAGCGCATAGTATGCAAACACACCGGATCCATCCACCGCTGTTGCATAGATAAGGGTATTGCCTTCGGCCACAGCATAAACCACGCCGTCAGCGCTTACGGTTGCCACATTCGGATTGACAGAGGTCCAGGAAACACCCTTGTTGGTTGCGGTTTCAGGCACGATCGTGACCGTCGGATAGTCACTTTCGCCGGCCTTCATCGTTGTCTTTCCACTCAGGGTAATCGATGAAACAAGGATGACCGGCGGGGCTGCATAGCTCTCAAAACCGATGTCCTCTTCCGCAACGGTTTCCGCTGTCCCCTGCTCTGCATTCAGTTCAGGGACCATTTCGATTTCAGCGTCTGCCACTTCCGCAGCAGGGACAAGTGCTTCAGCGGGAAGCTCGTTCTCTTCTTCAGATACATTTTCAGCATCCGCAGTTTCCGGTTCTGTATCTACCGGAGCTGCTTCTTCGGCTTCGGGATCAGCTTCTGGCTCTGCAGCTTCAGAAGGAACCTCTTCTGCTTCGTCTGCCGGAACTTCAGTGGGAAGCTCTTCCACGGTTGCTTCAGGCTCTTCCACTGCAGCAGGTTCTGCAGGCTGTTCAGAAGGCGTCTCTGCTTCCGCAGCGGTCTCCTCCACTTCAGCTACCGCTTCCTCAGCCAAAGTCTCCGTGACTGCCAGCGGCTCCTCTTCTTCTATTCCTTGAGATGCCACTTCTTCAGCATACACTGAGATTGTTGGAAGAATAGCCATTGAACAGGCAAGCATCAAAGCAAGCAATCTTTTTTTCCACATAGCCAATTACCAACCTTTCTTTTTCCCTGGATACTATATAGTTCGGCTCTGCAGCCGACTTATATCATGTTCGGCACAGGAAGTGCTCCCGTCAGTTTCTGCACTTCCGTTTCCCGGATGCTCCGGTCTGTCATCGTGTTGCCGCGGACGGATGGATTCACAAACATTATTGTACCTCAAAATCCATCAAAAATTCAATATACCTCTCCACTAATTCCACAACAACGATGTCCGGCTCCAGCGCCGAGAGCTTTTCCGCCGTATACGCACTGTTCTTCAGAAAGCTCGAATTCATAAAGCAGCTGGAGACATACGGGAGCATGGATGTGCAGAAAGAATCCCTCACCAGCACAAGTTTTCGCGGGTCTCCTGTCTCATAATTCACCGTGATGGTGTCATTAAACGCCTCGGAGGTCGGAATCAGCTCCCACGGCGTGCGTTCCCTCCCGGGTTCTGAATACCCGTGCAGCCGATAAATCCGGTCTGCACCGTACCAGCTGCCGAGATTCAGCATGTTCGCAAGATCGCGGTCCGTCTGCCCGGAATCCTCATGGAAAATCTGGAGTTCCGTATAGTCCGGCAGATTGATTCCCAGTTCTTTCAGAAGTGCACATGACCCAAGATAGGCTCCCAGATCATTCCAGTGTGTATCATATTTGTAATAATAGGTGTGCTCCGGATGCTTGTCAATTGCCTGCCGCAGGACGTCATCCGTGTATACGATGCGCATATCGGTATATTCCCGCAGGTAATCCACCAGTTGCCTGAGTGGATAGATCGGATTCGCCTTTCCGTACAGTCCGGGCATATACTGGTCATACATGCGTTCTTTGTTTGGTGCAAAGAAAAGAACAAATTCAATGTCCCTTTCCGCCAGCCGATCGCGAATCGCCATCAGATGCTGCGCTGCGGAATCCAGTTTTTCCTCCGTCCATGCGCTCCTGCCCGTGTACTGACTGATGGGATCACCATCCGAAACATTGTTATAAAACAGCCAGTCATCCTTTCCAATGATAACCGAGGAATTGGGGCTGGTCTTCGTCATCATGATATTGACAACACTGTTGGCCGTCACCATTCTGGATCTCAGCGGAAGGTGTTCGTTGAAATAGGTTTCATACGCCTGGGGAAAGGAATTGAGATCGGACAGGCGAAACACCGGCTTTTCTGAGAGGGTTCTGTTTTCCGCGGTGATTCCGGAAACATTCCCTGCCCTGAAACACCAGTAAAGGAAAGGAAGCAGAATCATCAGCAGAAATGCGATGATGCGCAGCCATGAGACGAATGCAGACATTCTACGTTTCACGTCCCTGCCTCCTTTTTCAGAATTTGAAATAAATAAACGGATTGTATGTCCCGCCTGCAAGAGACATGATCACCATGGCAAACATGGCAAAAAGCACAATGGTTTCAACAAGGGAGTTCTTCCATAGACCGTCCACACGGAAATGCTTTGCCATCATCTGCATCGGGCCCATGCCAAGGATCCCCAGCACCAGCATGAGCAGCATCTGCGGTGTCACCATTTCTCCCATGGCGTAGCCGGACACCGTATGTGCCCAGGGGGTAAGCATAATCCCGAGTACGGATACCGCCTGATGCAGATTCTCCAGACGGAACAGAACCCATCCCAGCAGAACAACCATCAGGGTATAGAACATGCCAATCCATCGTTTTTTCGATAAGATTTTTCCGAATCTGCCGCGTTCCATGAGGATGAAGATCCCGTAATACACGCCCCACAGCAGATAATTGAGCGATGCGCCATGCCAGATTCCCGTCAGCAGAAACACAAGAAACAGATTCAGACGTGTTCTGCCCAGAGAGATGCGGTTGCCTCCAAGGGGAATATACACATATTCCCGGAACCAGGTTCCCAGCGAAATGTGCCATCTGCGCCAGAATTCGGATATGGACGCTGACAGATACGGATACTGAAAGTTTTCCAGAAAATGGAATCCGAACATTCTGCCCAGGCCGATTGCCATATCGGAATACCCTGAGAAGTCATAATAGATCTGCAGCGCATACATCACGGCCGCAATCCAGGCTGCAGCCCCTGTCAGGTCCTGCAGCTCGAGGGCATAAAGATTGTCCACCCCTTTTGCCAGGACATTCGCAACCAGTACTTTTTTTGCAAGACCATATAAAAATCTGCGAATCCCCAGAGAGACATCCTCCCTGGTCACTTTCCGCCCGTCGATTTCTGCCGCAATGTCATGATAGCGGACGATCGGACCTGCGATCAGCTGGGGAAAAAACGAGATGTACAAGGCGACTTTCAGGATGCTTTTCTGTGATTCCGCTTCTCCACGGTAGACATCCACCACATAGGATAATGCCTGGAACGTGAAAAAGGAAATACCAATCGGCAGGGAGATGGAAGGAACCGCAAACTGCACAGCCGGATCAAACACGGCAAGAAGCCTGTTGACCCCCCGGGTAATGAAACCAGCGTATTTGAAAACAAGAAGCAGTCCTATATTGATGACAATATCCAGGACCAGAATCCATTTCTGTTTTCTGCTTCCCAGCATCCGCCCGAGAAACCAGTTCACACCGATGGATCCCATCATCAGCAAGACATAGATGGGCTCACCCCAGGCGTAAAACACCAGACTGAACAATAAAAGAAACAGGTTGGACAGCCCACGCTGATGCAGGCAGACATCAAGCAGATAATAGCCTGCCAGAACGATCGGAAGAAAAAGCCACAGAAAAATCATTGAGCTGAAAACCACAGTGTTCTACCTCGTATTGTCAGTGTTTTCCTTTTTGATAGAGCCGTACAAACCATTTGCTTTTCAGTTCGTTCAGTTCAATGCGCGCCGAATCGAACTCATCCTGCTGCTGTTTTATGCGGTCATAGGCCGCCTTGAGCTGGGCATGCAACGAGGCCTTTTCTTTTCTCAATTCGTCCAGCCACTTTTCTCTTTCGGAGAATTGTTCCCATGCAACTCTGTTCTCGTTTCTGAGCGCTTCTATGCCTTTATTCAGCGCTTCGATCCGCTCTGCATATTGGGTTACAGGCTGAACAGCCTTCATATACTGACTGTTGATGCTGGCGGGAGATCCCGGTCCAAAGACATACTCTCCAAAATGGTATTCCATCGATTTCCAGACACTGATTTCCTCGTCGCTGGATCTGTATTGTTCAAAATATGCCGAGATGTCCTCGCCTGTACTTTCCTGATACAGGAAGCAGGTTCTCCATAGAATGTACTTTACAGGGACAGGAAAACCAAACGTCCATTCCGGATCAATCACAATCTGTTTTCCGTTCTGGATGATGATATTCCCAAAATTGATGTCAATCGGGGCGGGATTCAGGCAGATGCCCTCTCCGGCTGCATCGCCGAAGACTTCCGTGAACTCCAGTGTATTCCCCCAGCTTCCGGAAGGTGTGCTGAAGGAAGTGAGAAACGCCAGATAGCCATCGACCAGTTCTTTCCGGGTCGCCCTGTCTCCATTCCGGAATGCTTTGAGCAGGGACTGCCCTTCATAAAACGGAATCGTAACGGTTTCATTTTCCTGCAGCTTCATCTCCGCGATGATGCTTTCCTGCTCCTTCTGTGCGATTCTCTCTCTGCACTTCAGCATACGCTCGGCTCCATCGGACGAAAGCGCAACCTTCTCCACTTTGCAGTTCGGGTAGATCTTCGTGCATATCGCAAAGTCTGCTTTGCGTTTAGTGGCATACTTCACACAGGCGGGCAGATGATCGGACGTTCCTCCCGCACACACAAAAAACGAATTGGACAGGTCGATGCCCAGACCGCCTTTGACAGCCTGCCGCATGACGACGGGCGGATCAAAGGCAGCCCACTGGTATTCTCCGTAATTTGGGTAAGAGACAAACGCATCCGATACCATGGCCGTCCCTTCATCCGAGAACAGAACATCACAGAATTTGTAATCCGGCCAAACCCCGAAGATCTTTTTTTCACGGAAGCCTGCACGTTCAAGAAGCTTGGACAATTCATCCTTCGTGAAGGTTTTCGCCCCTGGATGCGGATATCCATACAGCCCCTCATTCACAGCCCAGTGGTGATCTTCTCTTGCTCCGGCCATATACTTGACCCCAAATCGGTTTTCAATGGCAATCAGCAGCTGTCCACCGGGTTTGAGCATCTTTCTGTAATGGGTAAGCGCGTCTTCAAAGGGATGCTCTGAATGCATAAACAGATTTGTATATTCAAGGACACCGATCAATGTGATGACGTCATAGACCGGCTTTTCCGGCAAATCCGCCGCATTGCTTACGATGAGCTCAAGATTCTCTGCATCCTGATGACGTACAGCATTGATGCGCGACCGGGTCAGCGACAGATCGACACTGACGACATGACCGCAGGAGCGGATCAGAGCGCCGGTTACCGCCCCGCAGCCTGCGCCAATTTCCAGAACATGCATATCTTTTGAGAACGGAAACCATGAAAGGATGTTTTCACGTTCTCTCGAAAGATGGTACAGGATCGGATACCGATTGTCCGCCTGCAGAATATCCGCTTCACTTCTGCCGCTCTGCAGCATGCTCAGCAATTCCTGCTCAATCTCTCCATCTGTGTACTCATCCTGTCCGGACCAATTGTCCAGATTCAGCACAACGTTCCCGATCTGTTCTGATTTCATGCACTTTCGCTCCAGTTCCTTTTTCTTATTTCTTTCCCACCGTCTGCGCGACTTTCTTCAGGAAGGAATTAAACCCTTCTTCACGAAGCACACGGACAGAAGCCTTGGCATAGTAAGTCAGATCATGCTTGACGGCTTCCATCTCCCGTTCTCTCTGTGCGTCCAGCTTGCTGAAATAATCAACGAAATAAGCATTATTCAGTTGGAATGGATCCTCTGTGTTTTGCATCAGCCACATATCCTGACGATATCTGTGCCGAACCTCATTCTGGATCAGCTCACCCGAAGCAAAGGTATTGTAGCTCCAGGGTGTTTTCGAAATATTGTCCTCATCGTTCTTTGCATGCGCCTGAGCATATTCTTCATAAAGGATTCTGAATTCCTGACCGTTTTCGCCGAGCCATTTGTCCATGCACATCTCAGCAACAGGACCAAAACCGGAGTAATGGATGAAATTCAGTTTCTGACCCTGAATATACCAGGTGTCGTCCTTCTTATGGACTTCCGCTCCAAGAAGACCCCATGGCGCAAAATCATACCCATAGTGATGCATAATCTTGACATCAAAAAAGCAGGGGGCAAGGTCCATCCATTTCTGATCGGTGAAAATGCCCTTTGGAATATCGTCATAGCAATACATGCTCAGCCGTTCGGCCCACCAGTTAATCAGTCTGTGGGCTTCCTCCGAATGATTCACCGCGAGAAATCCCAGGTTGTATACACCATGGGCCGTACTGGAAAGTTCCATGTCAATATTGCCCGGATGGAGAAGATGCGGGCACAGGACAATGGGCTTTTCTGCAAGCGCTTCCTTGAGTTCCTGAAAATCTCCATAGACATAGCAGTCCGGATCCAGATAAATATAGCTGTCCTCTTCCGGAAAGCGCTCCATCAGATACTGGAAGAATCGTCCTTTTACGGCCGTGGACGCCTCGACAACGGCATGCTTGAAGATAAAGCTGTTGAAGTTTCCCTTCCACATGTCTTTTGACAGGATAATTTCATCGAAAAGATCCGGATTGACGGCTGCTTCCGGGACTTCCCGTTCTGTGAGGCAGACCAGGAATTTGGCTTCGGGAAGAAAGCGGCGGACGGACTGGGCAAGGCAGCGTGCCTTATGCATATAATTGGCGCAAACCGAAGTAAAAATGATCATCTGTTATTTCCTCCCGATCAGCCTTTTGATTCTATTCTTGATTCTGAGCCAGCGTTCGAACATTTCGGATCTTTTGGGGTTCAGCTTTCTGGCGCCGGCCCAGTACATAACAACCGGATCCAGGCTGAATTGCCTCAACTGATAGATATGGTCGATCAGTACACGCCGGATTTCCGGAACGAACAGGTCCATATTCTTCCTGTACAGGTCTTTATGCCGTTCATACAGGATACGGTAAGTATCCTGTGTTCCCTCATAGCTGTCCTGGAACCGGGTCGTACGTGAGACCGGCTTAATCCTGTAATGAAAAAGGACTTCAGGGATCTGTACAACCTCGCATCCCTTCTGGATCAGGGAAAGCCAGAAATCATAATCTTCCATTCCGTTCTTAAACGTCGTGCAGAAACCACCGATTTCTTCCCAGTCCTTTTTCCGGAAAAGGGCCGTGACAAAAATCACATTATCCAACAGTTCTGCTTTCAGGGAATAATCCGGCAGATCCCAGATGCCCGTCCGCTCTCCGAACTGATCCGCCCTGCAGTATACGATGCCGACATCCGGATTCTCCTGCATGATGCGGACGGCTTTCTCAATATAGGTCGGATCGATGAAATCATCCGCATCCAAAGGAAGGATGTACTCACCACGGGCTTCCCTGATCCCCTGATTTCTTGCCCCTGAAGGTCCGACATGATCTGTATGCAGCACTTTCAGCGATGGAAAAGAAACATTGTTGACGGCATCTATCGATTCCTGTTCGTCTGACCCATCATCAATGATCAGCAGTTCAAGATTGGAATAGGTCTGTTTTTTTAATGACTCCACAGCTTCTTCCAGATATCTGCCATCATTGTGACAGGGCATGATAACAGATACACAAACAGTCTCCCGATTTCCCATTGACTCCTTCTCCTTGTTCATGCGATGCATGATGGCCCCGTAAAAAGTAATAACGCACCATATTCTTTTGAGTTTCTTTGCCTTTTCTGGGCGGAACCGATTATAACATACTCATATGGCAAAGTCCAGTTGACCCCAGTCACAGCAACGCTTTCCCGTTTCCTGCATGTCCTTTTCGCGTGTATTTGCAGGGTTCTTTGATCACCCGCAGACGGTCCTTTCCGCTTGCTGAGAAAATGGATTCCCTTTCCTTTTGCACCTTTCAGCACAGAGCAGACAAGAAAAAGGTGCAATGCCACACTTACGATTGCACCTTTTGCTGTTTCCGTTGTTCTGAAGAATACAGCTTCCTGACGGTTTTCTTCTTTCTGCGTGCCATAACACAGCCTGCCAGGTCACGTATTCATGTAGGTATCATAGGCATCACAGACGTCCTTTGTGGGACCGTCCATCATGACATGGCCATGATCCAGCCATATGCAGTGCGTACTCAGCTGCCGGATCTGCTCAATCGAATGACTGACAAGCAAAACGGTTGTTCCGCTCGACATCAGCTGCATCATACGGTCCAGGCTTTTTTTCTGAAAATGCTGGTCGCCCACCGCAAGGATTTCATCAACGATCAGGATTTCCGGCTCAATCAGCGTTGCGACGGAAAAAGCCAGGCGCATCACCATACCGGAAGAATAGGTCTTGATCGGCTGATGGATAAAATCACCCAGTTCGGAGAATTCCAGGATTTCCTGATACTTTGCTTTCAAAAAGCTTTCTTCAAAGCCCAGGATCGCGCCATTCAGAAAAACGTTTTCCTCCCCGCTCAGTTCATAGTCAAAACCGCTTCCAAGCTCCAGCATCGGTGCAATACGGCCTGCCGATACAACTTCCCCTGCGCTGGGCTTATAAATTCCGGATATGACTTTCAGGAGCGTACTTTTTCCCGAACCATTCTGGCCAACAATGCCAACAACTTCTCCCCGTTCCACCTCAAGACTGACATCTTTCAGTGCATAAAAATCCTCGTACCGGAGTTTGCCCCTTGCTTTCTGGACAAACCACTCCTTCAGGCTGTTTGTACGGGTCATATTCATATGGAATTTCATATCCACATGACTTACACGAATAATCGGATCCATTTTTTCCCTCTCAACTCGTTATTACGCGCCAGCCGGCAACTGTTTCAAAGATTCACAGATACAAAGCAAATTTATCCTGTGATTTTCTGAAAATCAGCAGTCCCACAATGAGCGGCAGGAAACTTGCAACGAAGCAGTACAGATAGGTGATCGGCGTCGGGGACACTCCGTTGAGAATGATCGTCCGCGCGAAATAGCAGATCTGGTACATCGGATTCATGTGATAGTATTTCAGAAAAGCAGCGGGAATGATGGATTCCGGATAGAAGATCGGTGTCAGGAAATTCCAGATCGTAACCAGAATGGACCACAGGAACTGCGTGTCCCGGAAAAAAACATGCATGGAGGAAAGCAGCAGGCTCATACCGGTTGACAGGCAGATCAGGAAGATCACCACAAAAGGCAGCAGCAGGATACTCTTTCTCAGAGGCACACCGGTCAGCGCCATGATGATGAAGAGCGGAATAAAGGAGATCACCAGGTTGATGGCCGAAGAAAGCACGCGGGACACGGGATAGATATACTTCGGAACATATACCTTTGTGATCAGGGAAGAGTTGCCGACAATGGACATCATTCCAAGATTTGTCGCTTCGGAAAAGTAATTGAAAAGAATGATGCCGCTCATCAGGTAAACTACGAAATTATCGATATTCGACCGGAACAGGTTGGAGAACACAAAATGATAAACGCCTGTCATCAGCAGAGGATTCAGAAAACTCCAGAACACACCAAGAACAGACGCCTTGTACTTCACCTTGAAATCTCTTTGAACCAGCATCTTGATCAGATATCGGTACCGGCGGAACACTTCCCCAACATAAAAGAGAATGCTTCTTCTGCCGTTCCGCATGCGGCTCATTTCAAGGAACAAAAACAGAAGACACAAGACCAGCAGAACCAGTGCAACCGGCCAGAAAAGACGTGTTCCTTTCAGGCTGCGCGTTCCCTTTACCGTCATGGAAAGAACGCCATTCTGTTCCCTGCCGTCGATACTCAGCACACCGTCTGTCTGAACACGAACGTCAAACCTTGCTGTCGAAACACTGTCTCCCGCATACAGCGAAAGTCTTGCTTTTCCTGTGACCTCTGCTGTCAGGGTCCATTCGTCCTCTACCTTGCCTTCCACGGACGGTGAAAAGACGATGGCGTTTTCTTCCCCGTTTTTCAGGTCCGCAATCCGCTGCGTCGTGGTGCTTTCCTTTCCAAGTTTGGATGCAAGCGTAAAACGGATCTGTGCGGCATCATCGGTTTCCAGGATATACGGCTGCACACTGATCTGATTGATTGTGTCAACATCCGCATGGAACGTCTGCTGGACAAGCGATCCGTCGCTTAGTTCCTCCATCAGAAAACCCGGCTTGACAGTTTCTTTCGAGATGGCTGTCATGCTCCAGTCTTCCTTCACAATCCAAAACAGCAGGGAGGCACATGCAAGATATATCAGTATAAACAAACCTATTTTCTTTATGCTCAACAGCGGTTTCAATTGATCACCTTCCAGCAGTTGCCTGCTTGCCTTTCATGTGAAAACTCGAGGTACGTCCCTTGCCGGGCAATTCATGGTTCATCTGTCATTTTGCTTTCGGATCCTGTGTGCTCTGCGGCTGTTTTCCGCATCAGAATGCACACATATCACCTGTTTCATCTTAGCATAATCATCTGGTTTTGTTAAGCAGAAAGATCGGTGTATCCCTTGTTCTGACTCCGTTCAGGGGCATCTGTTCCCCTCTGTCTGTCTTCCGGCAGATGGGATACGTCCGCCCGGAGTCCCCGTCTTAATATCTTACCTTTCCCTCCGCCACCGCTTTCAGATGTTCACCATAAGGGGATTTTCCATAGAATGCAGCCGCTTCAAGAAGCTTTTCTTTGCCGATAAACCCATTGATATAGGCGATTTCTTCCGGTGCCGAAATCGTTATGCCCTGCCTGGACTGTATCATTTCAACAAAATTCGCCGCCTGCAACAGACTGCTCATGGTCCCTGTATCCAGCCAGGCAAACCCTCTCCCAAGAAGCTGGACATCCAGAAGACCATCCTGCAGATACATATCATTCAGCGTGGTGATTTCCAGTTCACCACGGGCAGAAGGCCTGACCTGTCCCGCTCTTTTGCTCACACCGGCAGGATAAAAGTACAGACCCGTCACTGCATAATTGCTCTTCGGGACCTTTGGCTTTTCTTCAATGCTCAGGGCCACACCGTTCTCATCGAACTCAACCACGCCGAACCGCTCCGGATCGGGAACATAATACCCGAAAACCGTCGCTCTTCCCTGCTGCTCGGCATCCTGAACCGCACTCCGCAGCAGAGAGCGGAAACCGTTTCCGTAGAAAATGTTGTCGCCAAGAATCATGGCGCTTGCTTCATCACCAATGAATTCTTCCCCGAGAAGAAAGGCCTGCGCAAGGCCATCCGGAGAAGGCTGAACACAGTAGGAGAGAGTGATCCCGTACTGGCTTCCGTCGCCTAGCAGGGTTTCAAATCTCGGTGTATCATCCGGTGTGCTGATGATCAGAATATCCTTGATCCCGGCAAGCATCAGGGTGCTCAGCGGGTAGTAGATCATCGGCTTGTCATAAATCGGAAGGAGCTGCTTGCTTGTCACTTTGGTTAAGGGATAGAGCCGGGTTCCTGATCCGCCCGCCAAGATAATGCCTCTCATTTCTTCCACCTCGTATTATAAATATTTCTTTGCCCAGTCAAATGATTGATCCCTGAATGCCGGATGCTTTGCGTCTTTTTCGCTGGTTACATAGGGGCAGTCCAGTTCCGGCCAGGCCACATGGATCTCCGGGTCATTCCAGGGAATTCCGCCTTCTGAAGCATGATCATAGACGTCCGTGCATTTATAGACAAAGGATGCGGTATCGGAAAGCACCAGGAAGCCGTGTGCAAATCCTGCGGGAATATAGAACATCTGCTTTTTCTCCGCATCGAGCGTCACGCCGACATATTTTCCGTACGTCGGGCTCCCCGGCCGGACATCCACGGCAACATCATACACACAGCCGCTGGTCACTCTGACCAGTTTTCCCTGAGTATGCTCTTTTTGAAAATGCAGTCCGCGAAGGACCCCCTTTGTACTGCTGCTTTCATTGTCCTGAACAAACTCTCCAGGAATGCCGGCTGCCTCAAACGGTTCTTTCTTATAGGTTTCCATGAAATACCCGCGCTGATCACCAAACACCTGAGGCGTAATTACAAATACGCCTTTGATTGCCTGTTCTTCAAAAACAAATGCCATCGCGAATCCCCTCTTTCCTCTTTTTCGAACGACGATCGTTCTGTATCTCTCCGATATCGTTTCACCGCAGTTCTCACGTCAGCAAGAAGCTGAAACCCTGACTTGACCCGTTTGGACTTGCCCTGCCTTGAATTGAACCGCCGCGCCATCTTCTATTCTTCCGTGATCTCCGGGAGAACCGTTGTTTTCAGGCCATACTGCCAGGAAACATGCACAGCAAACATCATACGCTGGTTGTCCCCGGACTCCATTCAGATACCGGTCCTCAGATCCGCCTGGAGAAGAAGAAACGCCCTCCAAATCGGCAGCTGCTCATCATGCAAAGAAAAGCCCTGGTGCTGTATCGCCCAGATCGCAGCGCCAGGGCTTCTTCAATGGACATGATTGAAAGATCCGGGCACCGGCCCGGGGACAGGGCCTGCAGATACAGAATCACGGACTCTCTTGCTGGATTCCGGAAGACGTGATCTTTACCAGGCGTAATCCAGTGCTGTTGCGACACATTTCTGATGGTTTGAGTCCACCTTCTTGGTCCCATGCGTTTTTGAGCCATAAAAATGTATACAGAAGTGTCCGGCAAATTCATTGTCGGATATTGTGGATGTCCCATGGGGCATGCCATTCATGGATGCAGCATAGACCTTTCCGTCGTATTTGACGAGAATGGCTCTGCGGTTCCAGCTCCAGCTTCCATAGATCTCCTTGATGGTTGCAGTATCCTTCTTTGTCAGAGGTTCCGCATCCAGATGATTGCTGCCTGCCCAGCGTTTGCACTGAAAACTCTTTCCCGTCAGACAGTCTTTGACCGTAAACGTCTGTCCCCTGGCGATCTGATCCTTTCCGCCATGAAACCAGTTCAACATTTCTGTGCCTGTTGAGGACTTCTCCTCAAACATGGCAGCGATCGTTGCGCTGTCTGCATCACCGGTCTGCTTTAATTTTTTCGCCTTTTGCAGCTTTTTGACTGCGTCCCGGGTACCGACTCCGTAATCGCCGTCAATGTTGCCAGTATAGTATCCATAGGCCGCAAGACATTTCTGCAGTTTCTTGACATTGCTTCCCTGTGACTTGAATGTGCAGGGAGTGGGTTTCCCGATCTTTTTCAGTGCGGCCAGGAGATCTGCCGTCGGTGTGGCGGCGGTCTGTGCGGAAGCTGCTGATGAAGAACTGACAGTTCCCTCTGAAATGTACTTCTTCATGACATATCCGGTGTACTTGCCATAGTTCACTTTATACCAGTCGCCATCCGTACTCAAAATGGTAACATGATCGCCTTGCTGCAGTGTCTGAAGTGACTTGGACTGCTTGTTTGCCTGTGAGCGGAGATTCAGTGAAGAGCAGCTGACCGTTCCTACGGAGCTTGCAATGGACACTGCCGGAATGACAATCAGCAGCAGCAGGGTAAGTATTCGACCAATTCTGTGGATTTTCGTTATGAACATCATCTCTTCTTCATTCCCTTCCAAAGAGCAGATAAGAATTGCATCCATCAATTCCATGAATTCATTATTTACTGTAACCTTTTTCGAGTCAAATGTCAATCTTTATTGTTGCATATTTTGTAAATTTTATGTCAAAAATGTCATATTTTGCTTGTTCCTTTTCCTCCAGACGGTCAGGCAGATTTTCCTTACGTGCATCTGCATCCTGTTTTTTACAAAATACAAACGGACCGCTGCCTGATTCATTGAAAACCTTTACCTGACACGCAGCTGTCTTGCACTCCCGAAACGTACATGCTAGAATCGAGCTGTCCTGCAGAAGAACCGTCCCATGTCTTCATGCCGCTGTTCTTCAGAATCACGCGAGGGGTAAAAACCATGAAATTTGTTACATTCAATATCCGCCTGGACTGGAAACGAGACGGGAAAAACAATTTCGAATTCCGTCAGCCTCTGATTCTCAAAATTCTGCGCAGAGAACAGCCGGATATTGTCTGTTTTCAGGAGGTTCTTCCCCATGTCCACAGATGGCTGAAGGAAGCCCTTCCGGATTATTCCGTGGTCGGCTGTGCCAGAGAACCCGGATTCCGCGGGGAATCCGTCAGCATTGCCTTCCGCAGGAACCTGTTCAATCTCATTCATATGGATACCTTCTGGCTCTCGCCGGAACCCTTTGTCCCGGGAAGCCGGTATGAAGTCCAGAGCGACTGCCCGAGGACGGCCATTGAGCTTCTGCTCCATGTGGACAATACGGAGCAGGTGATCCGCGTGCTCAATACGCATCTGGATCATCGTGGAGCTCCGGCACGAAGACTTGGGCTCTCCCAGATTCTGCGGCATCTGGATGCTGCTCAGCTTTTTCCAGATGCTCCCATCGTTCTTACCGGTGACTTCAATGCACCTCCAGGGAGTGAAGAGCTGGATGTCTTCCGTGATTTCCCCGGCTATTGCAATGCCACAGAAGGCATCGGTTTCACTTATCACGGATTCATGCAGAACACACCAGCAATGATCGACTATATCTTTCTTCGCGGCCCGGTTTCCTGCAAAGGCATTGAAAAATGGACATATTCCGAGGATGGTGTCTTCCTTTCGGATCACTATCCCATCTGTGCTGACCTTTCTCTGGGCTGATGAAAACCCTGGCCGGAAAGATGACATGCGGCCCCTCCATCCTTTCAGTCCAGTCCCCGGCTTGCAGACTGCTGCACAGACCTCGCTTCCATACTTTTTATGGAGGAGGCCTGGAGGTTTCTTCCGGATTTCGTTACTTTTCCGTTTTTTCGCTCCGTATGTCATAGAATCTCATCGATTCTCCGAGAATCTACGAGACTCTATGAGACACTGTCCCTCCCTGTTTTT
>ONVN01000402.1 GCA_900321295.1 uncultured Eubacteriales bacterium | reverse complement strand
TGGTGTTGAAAACTGCATTGCCGCTCTCCGGGAGATTGAGCAGGGGAAAATTCATCATTGTTTTATTGAGATGAGTGCCTGTGTGGGGAGCTGTGCCGGTGGTCCGGTCATGGAGAAGTATGGCCACAGCCCGCTCAAGGATTACCTGGCGGTGGCTGAGTATGCAGGTGAAGAGGACTTTGATGTTCAGCAGCCGGAAATTCGCGAACTGCGGAAGCGCTTTGATGTAATTGAACGCAGGGCGGACCAGCCGAGCGAGGTGGAGATCAGGGACATTCTGCGGGAAATGGGAAAGTTCAAGCCCAGCCAGGAACTGAACTGTGGTTCGTGTGGTTACAACACCTGCAGAGAGAAGGCCATCGCGATCTATCAGGGAAAAGCAGAGATATCCATGTGTCTCCCGTATCTTATGCAGAAAGCCGAAAGCGTAAGTGACACCATTGCACGCAACAGCCCGAACGGCATCCTTATGCTCAATGACCAGCTCGAAGTGCAGCAGATCAATCCCGCTGCCCTGAAAATACTGCATCTTCGCTCAGACGGAGCAGTTCTGGGCGATCAGGTGGTTCGTATTATGGATCCTATCCCGTTTATGAAAGTGAAGAATACCGGGAGAGGCATATTCCGTGAACGGACGTATCTTGCTGAGTATGACTGCACGGTTGAACAGACGATCGTTCCTGCAGAGGACGGAAGAATGCTGCTGTGCATCATGCGTGACGTAAGCCAGGAAGAAGAAACACGACGTCAGAAGGAAGAAATCAGCCGCCAGACAGCTGAAGTGGCCGATAAGGTTGTGGACAAACAGATGCGTATTGTGCAGGAAATCGCCAGTCTCCTGGGTGAAACGGCTGCTGAAACGAAAATTGCCTTATCCAAGCTGAAGGAGTCGATTAACAATGAATGATCTGACGTGTGATATCGGCTATAAGAGCATCAATCATGCAGGAGAACAGCTTTGCGGAGACCATGTGGAAGTCGCGGAACAGGAAGATGGTTCAAAGGTTATCGTGCTGGCGGACGGTCTTGGCAGCGGCGTGAAAGCAAGCATTCTGTCAACTCTGACCAGCAAAATCATTTCCACCATGCTTGCTGCAGGGATGTCCATCGAAGAGTGCGTTGAGACCATCGCGGCTACGCTTCCGGTGTGTTCGGAGCGAGGTGTTGCCTATTCCACTTTTACCATTATCCGGCTGATACAGGATCATACCGCAGAATTGATCCAGTATGATAATCCCCAGGTGATTCTTGTACGCAATGGAGAAAACTGGGAATATCCCCGTACGGAAACCATGATCGGAGGTAAACAGATTTTTCATTCCGTGATCCGTCTGCAGGCGGATGATGTGTTCATTGCCATGAGCGACGGCTGCCCGCATGCCAGCGCAGGAATTGAGTACAACATGGGCTGGAAAAGGGAAGACATTATCACCTTCATGGAAGCTATGAGCCTGTGCGGTTATTCTGCGAAGACACTTTCCACCATGCTGGTGGACGAGTGCAACAAGCTTTACGGCGGTGAACCAAAGGATGATGCGACGTCTGTGGTGGTACGTGTCAGAAAACGAGTGCCCATGAATCTTCTTTTCGGGCCGCCCAGCAACCGGGACGATGTGGACCGCATGATGAGTCTGTTTTTTGCGAAGGAAGGAAAACATATTATCTGTGGGGGGACGACGTCCTCCATTGCTGCAAAATGGCTGAATAAACCGCTCCGTGCGTCCATGGATTTCGATGGGGATATTCCCCCAATTGCCTATCTTGAGGGCGTTGATCTGGTCACCGAAGGCGTTATTACGGTGAATCGTGTAGTGGAATATGCCAAGGATTACATTGGAGAAAACAAGCGCTACGAGGAATGGAGTGATCATAAGGACGGGGCGTCCATGATCAGCCGTCTGTTGTTTGAAGAGGCAACGGATATCAGCTTTTTTGTAGGAAAAGCGATCAATCCCGCCCATCAGAACCCCAATCTGCCCATTAACTTCAATATCAAAATGAGTCTTGTGCAGGACTTATCAGAGGCCCTGAAACAAATGGGGAAAAAGATAAAGGTCAGCTATTTCTGATCAGGAATCCGTTCGAACCGACAAAAGAGCACAGAACAGAGTTCCGAAAGATCAGCGAGACAAAGCATGCCGGCAGAGAACAAAAGAAGCCAGATCAACGAACTGGCTTCTTTTGTTTTTGAAAGCTGCAGGCTATTGGACAAGCAGCCATTGACTGATTTCTTTTCCGGCAGCCCTTCCGTCTGCCAAAGCTCGCACAACCAGGGACTGTCCTGTCCGCATGTCTCCGGCACTGAACAATTTGCCTCCCAGATAATGGGAACCGTCAGAAGGCATACAGCGTCCCCTGTGATCCGGTGTGATCAGGAAACGGGCGGGTGTCTCCTCCTCACATCCGGTAAAGCCGGCGGCGATCAGCAGCAGATCGCAGGGAAGGATCTGCTCTGACCCGGGCACTGGCACAGGCCTGCGTTCGGGAGACATGGCCAGGCGAACGGTCTGGATTGCACAGACCTGGTTTGCTGCATTGACCTGAATGCTTTTCACGGTGGTTTCATAAAACCTGGGATCACAGCCCTGACGTGCAATGGCTTCCTGCTGACCATAGTCCGTTCGCAGGATGCGGGGCCATTCTGGCCATGGATTGGAAGAGAGCCTGGCAGAAGGTGCCTGCGGCATCATTTCAAGCTGGGTGACAAATGCGGCTCCCTGGCGCAACGCTGTGCCGACGCAGTCATTTCCGGTATCGCCGCCGCCGACAACAACGACATGCTTTCCCTGGGCAGTGACGGAAGGGGATGCCCCGGCCAGGATAGATCTGGTGGCCTCCTTCAGATAGCTGACAGCATAAATGACGCCTTTGGCATCCAGGTGCTCGACAGGCAGTGAACGCGGTTTTCTGGACCCACAGCACAGAAGAACGGCATCATAGGGTGTGAGCAGAACCGGATCCGCTTCCGTGCTGAGCTGAAAAGCGATGCCTTCTTCTTCCATCAGGCGGATGCGCCGCTCAACAATTGTTTTGGGAAGTTTCATATTGGGAATGCCATACATGAGAAGGCCGCCGGGCCGGTCATCCCGCTCAATCACTGTTACCGTATGACCGGCCTGATTCAGATAGTCTGCTGCAGAGAGACCGGCAGGTCCGCTTCCGATCACGGCAATCGTCTTTCCAGAACGGATGGCAGGAATCCGGGGGTGCATCCAGCCCTTTGAAAAACCGGTTTCGATCAGATACAGCTCATTGTCGCGGTTGGTGACACCATCATCCGCAAGATTGCAGGCCTTTTCACACAGCGCCGGGCAGACTCTTCCTGTAAACTCCGGAAATGGGGCTGTCTGGAGAAGACGGGCAAGTGCTTCGCGTTCCATTCCCTGACAGAGCAGATCGTTCCACTCCGGAATCAGGTTATGCAGGGGACAGCCGAAATCAGACTGACAGAAAGGCACACCGCAGTCCATACAGCGAGCGGCCTGAGCGTACCGGACCTCCGGAGATTGTGGAAAATGCAGGTCATGATAATCTTTCAGCCGGGCGTCCGCATCCCGGAAAGGGTTCTCGGAACGGGCATATTCAAGAAAACCGGTCGCTTTTCCCATACGGTCACACTTCTTTCAGAAAGGATACATATTCATCGGAAATCACGGCCCGGAAAGAGGGCAAAAATGCTTCAAAATGATCCAGGATGTTTCTGGCCTTTCGGGAACCGGTGATTCTTTCATGCATTTTCAAAAGACGGTGAAGCTCTTCTGCCTGATGGCCTGAAACGGCATACAGCTTTGCATGCTTCAGGTTCATGCGTCCGGCAAGCTGGCTGTTTTCATCCAGAACCCAGGCGATTCCGCCGCTCATGCCGGCAGCAAAGTTATCGCCGACCGGCCCGAGAATGCAGACCCTGCCTCCTGTCATGTATTCGCAGCCGTGATCACCGCATCCTTCCACCACGGCCCAGGCACCTGAGTTGCGAACCGCGAACCGTTCTCCGGCCATTCCGGCGATCAGGGCATATCCGCTGGTAGCACCATAGAGGGCTACATTGCCGATGAGCGTGTCCTTCTCTTTCCATACACTGTCTACAGGAGGACAGACGGCAATTGTTCCTCCGGACAGTCCTTTGCCGAGGTAATCGTTGGCCACGCCATAAAGTGTGATCTCCTGGCCGGCGGGAAGGAAAGCGCCAAAAGACTGGCCTCCGCAGCCCTGGGCCTGGATGGAACGATTTCCTTTGAGCATGGTTCCAAAGGCACGATCCGTAGTCATCAGGTGAACGTGGTCTTGGAAAAGGCGCATATCGGTACGCTCCGAAAGATGAAAATCATGTTTTGCATCTTCCTGAAAATGCGTATTCCGGGAGAAGCCGATAAGATCCGACAAATCCACTGGGGTCCCTGCTTTCATTTTCAGGAGATCACTTCGACCGATAAGCTCCT
>ONVN01000211.1 GCA_900321295.1 uncultured Eubacteriales bacterium | reverse complement strand
TCTGGATTTGGAAAAACATCTCGAATGGAAACAACAGGAGGAAAGTCCTATGACACCCAAGAGAATTGTTGGCATCATTCTGGTCGTGGTTGCCCTTATCCTGCTTGTCTTCACCATAATGTCCATCGGCGCAAATATGGCGAAGGACGGCCCAACAGCAGGCAAAATTTCATCCTATGTCCCGCCATACCCTAATCATGGGCTTTATATGGTTCTGACTGGTTTTGCATCAGTGTTTTCCTTCCTTGCCGGACTGGCTTTGATCAGCTTGGGCAAAAATAAGTAAGATGAACAGAACTCCTGCCGTTTTGCTGCGTGGTCTGAGATAAATGCATATGCAGCATAGCATCCCTTTTCGAAAACAAAGAGCAGCTTCTCGCAGAGCTGCTCTTTGTTTGACCCTTTCCCTTGAGACGAAAACACATAATATCAGAATCAGTGAAAGCTCGCTGAACTGCACTCTTTTCAGAAATCCAGATCAGATTGACGGATTTCTTACGGCTGCCTCTGATATGTGTCATTCCATTTCTTTCTGGTTTGCACATTCTGTTTATTCGAGGATTTCATCACATGCTTCAGGCATAACAGGCTGTCATAAAACCTTCCCTATCCTATATCTTTGCAAAACATCTTCCACGTAAACAGAACATCTTCCGCTTGGAAAACTATATGGGTGAGGCAAATTTCCGCCGGAAACGCATAGCTTTATTTGAGCACTTAAAAGGAGAAGTGCAAACCGCACCCTTTATTGGCAAGATCAGTGTATTATTCAATGTTTCTGTTTTTACCATAAAAGATTCGGCCCGATTCAAGATTGGCTCTATAGCTGCACGCTTTGCTATAGAGTTTGTTTTCATGCACACAGCGCTTTGCATCTGAGCATTCGATGAATTTGTTACAGCATCCAAAGGTAGCGGCTTGTGAAACATAATTTTCCAGCTCATATTCCGTTATTCTTTTTATATACGAAACAAGTGAATACGACCCCTTTGGAAAAAGGACATGTGTATTTGCGCTATCCGCTTCTACGTTTTTTATTTCCGCTTCTTCCGGTGCCGCAACATGTTTGAAAACAGAGGTACATATAAGCAATTCGATCCGCTTACGAGTTTCCTTTATCCTCAGGACAGTTGAAATGTGCAGAGGGACTCTCTTGCCATTGCGCGGCAACGGATAATCTGGTTCATCGAACAACACAGAATAGGATACTATTTTTTGACCATCACGCGAAACATTTGCCTTAAGATACAATGAATGTTTTGGGAGATCCCTTTCATGTGCTATTGTATCCAGCATTGATTGTATAGCTCTTTTCCAATCTCCGCAAAGAATGTTCTCAGCGAGTTCCATTTCCTTTCTCCTCATTTTCTCCAGGATGTTCGATTAGATAATTGACCCTTGGGATGAATTCGGCTTCTTTTTCGATTACAATGTTTCTACCTTTCGAGTTAAACTTCATGGCTTGTTGAATCTTGGCTCCATAATTGCCCGCCTTCCAAACATCGCTCCCTTGTGCACCGACAATAAGATAATTTGTTGATGTTTTGACAGTTTTATCAATGATGCCACCTGCATTGATGATGAGCTTTTCTACCGAACCTTTTGCCCCATACGAGAACTCACCTGTTAAGCAAACGTGCTTATTCTGAAGTGTAGGAATACCATCATGACAACGATTGTACTTAACCGGATCGACGATGAGGGAGAAAGTCTTTTTTAAATCTTCCAGTTCTTGCTGTGAGATTATTCCATCTTCCAAAACATCATCCAAAGCATTAAACGCTCTGTCAAAAGGATAATGGCCTGACAAGTCTCTGTGATCTTCAACCCAGAAGCGTAATGATTCAATTTCATCTGAAGTGATTTCTCCGTCTTGAAGGATTCCCTGTAATAATCCTTTCAATTTCCGAAGTGCAAGTGTCTCCGATGAGTATTGAATCTCTCTCCCAAGATAAGAGCAGTTATGTGCATTAAAAGCATCGTCACCATATTTCTCGTAAATCCCGTCATAACAGCTCTTGGTAAGGAAACAGTCTTTCAGCGCTCTGTGTTCTCCTGTTGTATCCAAATCAAAATACGCACTGATCGTTTCAAGCTTATAGTTCTCCACTCCTTCGATACTGCGCCTTGACACATGCAGTAAATCAATGTAGTCATTGCGGAATGGCATGCCTCTCAATTTCTGAACGCTGTCATAAAGAAGATTCATGTCAAAGGCTGCGCAATTGTATCCTACGATTACATCAGCATCAACAAAGGAAAGGAATGTATCTATCACATCATTCAGCGATGGGGCATCCTTCACCATCTCATCTGTGATATGGTTTACCGCTGTCGCTGCCTCTGGAATAGGAAAATGAGGGTTAACAAGCGTTGAAAATTCATCAACGACTTGATTGTTTCGCACTTTGATTGCAGAAATCTCGATGATTGCTGATGACGCGACAAAAACGCCCGTCGTTTCAAGGTCAACAATACAATAATTGTCAATGTGTCTGTTGGCACTTTTCCCTTTCTCTTTTCTTTTTCTGGCACCATGTGTTTTTTCTCGGCAAATGCTGGACGGACCGTCTTTGCTCATGGAGATTTTGAAGTTGATCATGTTCTTTCCTTTCTGTGTTCCTTCGCACAAATCCCCGGATATTGGGTTCGATGAATGACAATAACGGTTCAATTACTATTCATTTCATGTGTTGCCCTGATTCTGTATGCCAAAAGAAACCCTGCGTCCTTTCTTCTTTTGGCGGCAGTGTGATTCTCTCTTGCACATTACGCAGAGTTGAGAGCGAAACACAGTGAAAGCGCAAGCGTTTCTTCCACACTGGCGCAACTCCGTTGCCTGAATGATCAGAAAACTGTTCAGACATCGTATTTCGTTTTATGGTATAAACAACATATAAATGCTAACATATATATAAATATATGTCAAATATAACATATGGTATATTTCTCATAGCAATCAGATCAGTCAGAAGCCGCTCTGGAGACTCTTTCCAATGCGCATCAGCAAGGCATTGTTGCCGGGCTAGTCATCGCCTTTTGTTCTGAATGTCGTTTCTTCTTTCAATCAATGCTGAGATCGGTGAAAACCGGTTGGTTCTATTGTCATGTGATTCGCTTCCCGTTATAATCGACGGAACAGCCACCCATTCCGGGGCGGTCCTCAATCTATCTTCTCTTTCGTTCGATCCATTCTTCAGCGTGTGCTTCAGGAGGTTTATGTCCATGGCAAAACAATCGATCTCTCTCCTCCTCAGCTTCCTGCTTATTCTCTGTCCCCTGTACGCTCCTGCGGAAGAAGCTGCTGGACCTTTTCATTCCATCGAAGAGGTCGGTGCTTTTCTTTCCACTTGCGCAGAAGACCGCATGTCGGATTTCACCATTCATTGTTCCGGGGAAACGTATGAAGTCCTGAGAGCCAACAATTTTGCTGCCTTATCTGTTCTTCAGGCAAAACACGGCATCGCAGATGCTGTCCTTCATTATTCCGATGAAATGAGGGCCCTGTTTTTCACCAATACACAATATGACTTCCTCCCCTGGGCCGAATGTGCCGATGAAAATGAAGTCAGACAGGCGATCTCTTCTTTTGCCCGGGACAGAACCACGGCTTTCCGTCTTCTCCTTTCACCTGAACTCTGCCGTCAATTCTATGAAAGCAGCAGAATTCACCACTATGCCATGGCCTGCGGAATCACCGAATGCAGTCCAGGCTATCTGTTGTCTTCCGGCATCATTCATGTTCAGAACATTGTCTACACTGAACTACCCTATGCCTCCGCATCCAGCCGCGAGGAGTTTCTCCGTGCCGTCGAACATATGGCAAAAGCCGGAGCAGAGGATTTCTATATCTGCCTGGATCCTGATTTCTATAACAGTACGGTGGAAAACGAAACAGCCCTAAACCAGCTCCTTCTATCCAGTCCTCTGGAGCACTATGCCTACACGAAGGATCCCTACCGAAAATCCCTTGGCTTTTCAAAGGCAAGCTACTCTCTTGATCCACGTATCCTGTGTCCGACAGAAAATGCTGTCATGGAAGCCATTCTCAGGATGGGGGCTTCCGGGGTTTCCCGGTTCATGCTGATTCTGGACAAGGCTGTCTTTGACCATGTATCGGAAAACAATTTTGAGCATCTTCACCGACTCGAAGCAGAAGCAGGCCTGGTCTCCTGCGCGCTTTCCTACAACAGCAAGGACGCTCTGCTTCTGTATGACCAGGCCGTGATTCAACCGGATGCCGTCAGGCTGGAGTCCATCCAGGACATCATCCATACGATGGAGACCCATGCAGGAGACGGTGATGGTGAAATCAACCTTTTCTGTACACAGGAGATGTACGATTTCCTGATGGATGAGACCGGTTCTCTTTCCGGATCAGAAACCACCCGCATGACACCCCTGCATGATCTTGCTGCCCAGGCCGGCCTCTTCGATTATGTTACGACTTCTTCACCCGTCACCCAAATCATCAGCTTCAAAAAGATACAGTACTATCCCGGCGTCCGGATTCTGCGGGCGGTCAATACCGGTAATGACACTTTCCTGACCGCACGTGAACGTGAAACCCTGCTGGCAGCAAGGGCACTGGCAGAAGCCTGCAGGTCAGACACACCGCTGGAAACAGCACGCAGCATTCACGACCGCCTGGCGGAAATGATCGTCTATTCTTCAGAACATGCAGTCAATGAAGGCGATACGGCCATCGGCGCATTTCTGAATCACCAGGCTGACTGCGACGGATATGCAGACGCTTTTTATCTCACGGCCTCTCTTGCCGGGCTGAAGGTACTCTGTCAGCATGGTGACAGTTTCAAAGCGCATCAGGAGAAAAATGAATCAGACAGTGTCACCCATATGTGGAATCTTCTGGAAATCAACGGAACCTGGCGCCTGGTCGACGTTACATGGGATGATGTGGAGCAGGGAGACATCCGTCATACGTTCTTCAATCTCGGCTATGACCGTGCATCGCGTACGCACATCTGGAATGAAACACTGACTGTTCCTCTTGCACCGGAAACCGATCTTTCCGTCCGTCCGGCAAATGAATATACCGTATCCGGCATCCTGCAGCCGGCACAGATCATCGATCTTGCGGCAGCCAGACAACAGACCAGTTTTGATATCATTTATGCCAACCCTGCCGAGGCAGAAAACCATGAGGAGCTCCTCACGCTGATCCGTCTGAAAACACCTTCCGCATTTTCCTACTCATGGGACGACCGCATGCTGATGCTCTCCGTCCATGACATTTCCTTCTGATGTTTTCTGACATGACAAAAGACATGGCCGACGGCCATGTCTTTTGGGTTCCTGGTTTATTCTTCCGGAAGGGTTACATATTCTTTCTGAACATATCCGCGGCGTCCGCTGACTTCAATCTGATAGTAATCTTTCTCCTCCGACAGGACGACAATCGGAGTGCCGGTTTTGATATTATCCATCAGCTTTCCGCCCGGATTGTAGCGTACCCGGATTGTTGCCCTACCGCTGACGTTTCCGTTCAGGCTCAGAACACCCGGGGTACCGGTGACTTTCGTCAGATCCAGCAGCTCGACGCTCTTGGACGGTACATACCCGATTGCTTCGTCATACCTCACCTGAACCTTGTCATCCTCGACACCGAGGACCAGCATGACGGATCTTCCCTTGATGGTCTTGAGTTTCTTTCCGGACCTGTCCGTCAAGGTAACCCCTTTGGTTCCCGTGATGTACGCTGCCATAGGTATCTCTGTGGCCGAGCGCCAGGTCAGGGCACGGGTGGGTACCGTTTCCGATGCCTTGTTCACCGTAATCTCACACTGGACAGTCCCAAAGGATACCATATCCGCCGGCAGGCTCTCCCCGTTTTCCTCAAGGCGCAGCCAGTACGGCTTGATCAGACGCACACCGCGCCTGGCCACATAGCTGAGATCAAGATAGTAGTTCAGGCCGCCCCACTGCTGGGATTCAAGATAGTACCGGCTTCCGGGAACATCCGCCAGATCTGTGAACTTCACGTACTTTCCCTTGTCGTCCAGGTAATACATATTGCCCTTCTTGATCCTCTCCAGCGTCACGCCGGGGGCTGAATCGACAATCAGGACCTTGGATTCATCCGGACTCAGTTCGGCCGCAAGCGCGATATGTCCAAGGACAATGGAGAAAGAAAACATGGCACCGTCCCGGAACTGCGAAATGATCTCATTTTTGTTTTCATAGAGATCCGCACGGGTCTGGAAAACGAAGGCCTCACCTGCTTCACGGATCAGCATGACATTGCTGGTCCCGCCTTTCACCAGACAAAAGGCATACTTCTTGCCAAGTGCAGCGGGCTCGGTTTCTTCCCCTTCAATTCCCATCCGGTGCAGTGCATGGGAGAGTGTGAAAATGGCACATCCTGCTGCATCCAGGTTGCTGTCCTTATAGCTCTTGTTCTTCCACCAGCCATCCCGCTGGCTGTACTGTTTTTCGGGCTCTGCTTCTCCTGCTTCCACCGAAAACGCCGCGCTGACAAGCTGCTTCTCACCGCTCTTCAGCGTGAGATCCGCCCGGACCTCATAGTTGCCTTCCTGACGCGGACGGTAGGACACGTTCAGATGGGTGTCCGGTTCCTTTGTCTGAAAGATCTTTTCGCCGTCCAGCCAGACGGAGTAAATGCAGGAAGCATCCTTTGCATCCTGTATTTCCAGGTCCACGACCTCGCCCACCGTGAAATGATCTCCGCTGACCTGCATAGCGGCTTCTCCCATTGCCCAGAGCGGCACCATCAGAAGAAGACATATGACCAGCGCAGGAATTCCTCTTTTCATGACTGTTCCCCCATACCTGCCGTACATCGTCCGACTGCATCCGGCCATATACGGCATGAAACTTCCCGCTCCGAAACCGGAGCAGTGCATAACGCTGAAATATTAGTGCATTCCCGCAAATTGTGCAAGCCGCATCTCCATCTTTCCGGTCTTTCCCCTACCCTGCACATAAAGAATCTCCCGGTTTCCACCGGGAGACAGCAAAGAAACTCAGGCTTTCTTCCCTTCCGTGGACGGGAAGATAATTTTGTTGACAAAGAAGAAAACCACCATGGAAACACCGCCGTTGAGCACGGTCGTGCCGACATTGTACAGCCAGTCAGGAACACCCCAGCCGTCATGGGCTACTGCTACCCAGATGCAGTTGATGGAGTTCACAATGCAGGTAATGAGAATAAATGCCAGGAAGTACCAGATGATCTGTTTGGCCAGATTCCCCTTTGAGCGGAACACGAGATTCTTCTGAATCGGGAAGTTAATGATTTCACCGATCGTCATGGCCACCATGTATGCACAGAAGTAAGCAAGTCCGCCATGGGCCTGATCATACCCCAGAATATTCCAGTCAAAGGTCACGCCTGCAATGGTCAGCGGGATGCCCGGCCATCCGAAGGAACGGTCTCCCAGTCCGGCAAAAGCAGCAGGCAGGAACTGCAGGAGCAGATACTTGAAAACGGTAATCAGATTGCTGACAATCACAAACAGTCCGCCCTCACGGATCCACTTCGCCGCTCCGGGATGCTTCTCTGCAAATTTGCTCCATCCGCTCATTTCTTTGCCCTCTTTCCTTCCATTTTGGAGAGTTTCGCTTTTGTGAAAAATCCCTTGAGCAGTCTTCCAAGCCCCTTGTGCCAGTGGCCGTTGACCATATAGACAATGGCGTCCGCCATCTTCATGGTAATCATGCCGCCTGTCATTTTGGCAGTCCCACGGAATGGCATATTGAACATAAAGAGAATATTCAGGTCTGGTTTCCCTGCTGCCAGGCTCTTGCGGCGCTTTGAGTCCATGGCCTTGAAGGCGAGGCGTGCAACGGGGTTCCTGGCACGTCCCAGCTGGTCCAGCGGATCATTGATGCCAAAGTTTTCCGGATAACTGCGCTGCGGAATTTCCCGCCCGATGAGCGCCTTGAAGGTCTCGTCGGACACTTTGTGCAGCTCTTCCGGAGAAAGAAAACCGGCTGCAGCGCTCTCCGGGATCTCCGCATCGGTTCCCGGGACCTCCACTTCTGCGCTCAGGCGGATATCACGGACACTCGCACCCACCTGAATCACATAAGTGCCGCCCTCAGTTTCCCATGCATTGGTCTTCACATTGAAATACCGGAATGCCTTGTCGTCCAGCGGGACCGTTACTTTTCCGGTTTCGCCGGCCTTCAGGCTGACACGGGCAAAGCCCTTGAGTTCCCGCACGGGACGCATGATTTTTGAATCCGGGAAGGAAACATAGACCTGAGCAACCTCATCGCCATCCACATTTCCTGTATTGGTCACTTCAAACGTCACATGCTCCGCATCCGCTTCCAGATGGTCATACTGGAACGTTGTGTAGCTCAGTCCGAAACCGAAGGGAAACATCACCGGACAGTCCGCTGTCTCCGTATAGCGGTAGCCCACAAACAGGTTCTCCCTGTATTCGCTTGTTTTCTGTTCACCGGGATAGTATCGGCTGACCGGAAGGTCCTCATAGGACATCGGGAAAGTCTCGGTCAGCTTGCCACCTGGATTGACTTCGCCGGAGAGGACCTTGAGAACCGCCTCAGCGGCCGCCTGTCCGCCAAGACCTGCCCACACGAGAGCTCTGCAGTACTTGATCCACGGCATCTCCACCGCACTGCCGCCCGAGAAAACCACAACAGTATTGAGATTGGCCCTTTCCAGCATTTCCAGAAGACGGATCTGGTTCTCGGGAATCCGCATATGTGCCCTGTCCAGGCCTTCGGATTCATATACTTCCGGAAGTCCCAGATAGATCAGGCAGACTTCTGCTTCGCCGGCAATCCTGACAGCAGCCTCTGCCATGGCTTCGTCCCATTGATCACTGCGCGTAAAGCCCGGAATGTAATTCTCTGCGTTCGGGAATTCCTGCTGAATCAGGTTTGTCGTGCTCAGCACTTTATAGGAATTCACCAGACTGGATCCTGCTCCCTGATAACGCGGGACTTCGGCGAAATCACCAATCAGGGCGATTTTCGCATCTCGCCTGAGTGGGAGAATCTGGTCCTCATTTTTCAGAAGCACGATGGATTTCTTGGCTGCTTCCAGCGCAATCAGATGCTGGGCCTCCAGATCGGCTTCCGGCTTTTCAGCATTTGCGACACCAAAAACAAGGGTCAGCAGTTCATCGACACGTTCGTCAATCTCTGCCTCCGTGATGCAGCCTTCCTGGACTGCACGGAACAGCTGTGTCGGGCTGTCATCGCCGGTGCCGGGCATTTCAAGGTCTGCGCCGGCCCGTACACTCTCGACAAAGTCATTGCATCCGCCCCAGTCCGAGACGACCGCTCCCTTGTATCCCCATTCCCCGCGGAGGATTTCCCAAATCAGGTGCTGGTTCTCATGCGCATAGGTCCCGTTGACCGCATTGTAGCTGGTCATCAGGGTTTTCGGATGGCCTTC
>ONVN01000220.1 GCA_900321295.1 uncultured Eubacteriales bacterium | reverse complement strand
GGTGTCCTGATGGAAAATGCGGAAGCCGCGGAGATCATGACCAACGCGCTGGCGGTTCAGATGAAGGCGGAAAAGGCCATGATGAACCTCAGGGGGAGACGCTTCGAACGTCTCCAGGGTGTGACGCTGGCCCAGATGATTGAAGACAGGGAAATGCTCGCGGGCATCAATCTGCAGCTGAATGCCCTGAAAAAGTAAAAACCGGGAAAGAACGGGCCGGCCGCTGTGCCGGCCCGTTTTCATGCACGAACGGACGAAACCGGAAAAGGATTGCTTGCGGAAACAGGGGAAAAATGCTATTGTATTCCCATGTCCTGCGGTCGGAACAGACCGGAGTCTGTATAAATTGGACAGCAGGCACATCATGAACGAGAATTTCTGAGGACTGAACCGATGAAACAAGCATGCAAAACCTTCCTGAAGGCATGGGCGATGGTCCTTCTGCTTCTCCTCTGGACGGGATCTTCCGTCGCGGAGGGGGAGATCACCGGCTATTTTGAAAAGGCCAAATACCTCCGTCCGGAGATGAAGGCCTCCGGCAAAGCATCGGCCACCCTGCCTGCCTATATGGCGGTGACGGTCCGTCCGGTGAATGACAAGTGGGGGAAAGTCACCCTGGATTCCGGGGAAACCGCCTTCCTTTACTATGCGGGCATTCTCCCCGTACCGGAAGATAGCCCAACGGAACCCTTTCCGGCCTTCTGCGGGGACAGTTACTACGTCCGCAGCCTGCCCTTCTCCAAGAGCCCGAAGGTGGAGCAGGTGGAGAGTTTTGAGGAAGTGACCGTTCTGGCCTCTTCCGGAAAATTCAGCCGCGTGCGCACTGTGAACGGCACGGAAGGGTACATCCTGACAGAGCGTCTCCGACGGGAAAGCGGAGCCCCGGAGGTCCTGGAAAAGGTCCGCTTCCTGACGGAAGAATGCCGGAGCACCCTGCGGCTCCTGGAGGGCAGCATTCCGCCTGCGCTTCCGGCCGACAGGATCACGGGGACGATCAGACGCCATGCCGTTCTCGACAGCGCCTTTGCCATGCTGGAGGCGGGCAATCCCTTTGTCCTGCGCTACAATGCCCTCACCGGCGCCAGGATCAGCCCGGTTTTTGCCCTGGGGGTTCCGTACTTCTGGGGCGGGCGGGACTTCGGACAGATGACGGAGCGGCTCCCGGACTATACCACCCGTTCCGTGTGGGACGGATCGAATGCCTACTATCAAAAAGGCACCTCCTACCTGTACGGTCTGGACTGCACGGGTCTGGTGGAGGTGGCCTATGCCCAGGCGGGGATGCCGCTGAAAACGGAGCTCTCCGAGCTGAGTCTGAAAAAGCACTGCGAAGCGCATCTCTGGTGCAATGACAAGCCGATGCCGGAGGACTGGAAAGAAGTGGCCCTCGGCCTTGAAATCGGGGACGTGCTGCGGGTGCGCTACGGCGGCGCCCACGTCATGATCTATATGGGCACGCTCCGGGATTACGGCTATACGGAAAGCGATCTTCCGGCCCTTGCCCGGTACCTTGATCATCCGCTCATGATCCAGAGCGGCGGCAATCCTTTCTGCTACCGGCGCTTCCGCCGGCTGATCCGTGCGTCCTCCGATGAACGCACCGCCCATGCGGAGCCAGCCCACGGCGGGGTCAGTGTCTGCATCATGGGGGTGGATCCCCGGGACATTCCCATGACCATCACGATCGATGAGGATACCTACGGCATGTTCGATGTGGAAGGGTCCTGCGTTACGGCTTTCAGCATGGAATATGTCACGCATTATGCCTTCTTCAGGCCCGGAGAAACCTTCGGAGAATAGAGTGCCTGTTGGGCTTCCCGGCGGAATGGAGTATAATAGAGGGGTACGGGAGTACCCTGCCTGAAAAAAGAATCCAGTCATGGACTGAAGAAATCATGGATGGTGCTGAATTATGAAACGAAGCCTGTTCCTTTTCCTGTGTCTTGTGCTTCTGCTGCTGGTCTGCAGCGCATCGGCGGAGGTCTCTTCCAACCTGTTTGCGAAGAGAACCTACAACGGGTACGGCAAAGTGGCCGAGATGCGCTATGTGGACGCCGAGGGAAATACGGTCATGGCGGACAATCTGGGCTATGCCATCGCACGCTACAAGTACAACACCTATCGTCAGCAGACGCAGGTGGCGTATTTTGACGCGGACGGAAACCCGGTCAACTGTGCCCAGGGCTATCATCAGGCCAACACCAAAATCAATGCCCGGCGTCTGGTCATTGAGCGGAACTACAAGGATACTGAGGGCAAATATGTCACGGGCCCGGAAGGATTTGCCCGGCAGACGGCGCAATATTATGCAAAATGGCATGAAGAGACCTGCAACTATGACCCGGAAGGCAATCTGATCAATGCCCCGTATGCCATTTACCGCACCCAGTATTTCTCCCAGAACACCGGCCGGACCAAGAACGGGGATGAGTACCGCGACGCGGACGGCAACCTCATGACCGGTCCTGAGGGCTATGCCTATTCCAAAATCGATTTTTACGGCGGCAAGGATATTTGCACCACCTTCTATGCGCCGGACGGCAGCCTGGCCTTC
>ONVN01000396.1 GCA_900321295.1 uncultured Eubacteriales bacterium | reverse complement strand
GTGATGCCCATGGAGTCGCGGATGGAGTCGAGCATGAAGACGTCGCCGGCATACTTCTCATCCCAGAGAATGCCCCATGATTCGACGGGATCGGTTACTTTTTCCGTGTTGTACAGAATACCAACGGTTCCCCACATATAAGGAATGGAATGAGCACCATTGGGATCGTAATCCGGATTGGTCAGGGATTCCAGAATATACTTGCTGTTCGGGATGTGATCATAATTGATTTCTTCAAGAAGGCCTTTGTTCAGCATGCGCTCAACCATGTAATCAGACGGGAAAACGACATCGAATGCGCCAGGATTGGCTTCGACCTGGACCATCATGTCTTCGTTGGTGGTAAAACGCATATAGTTGACGCGAATACCGGTTTCCGCCTCAAAATCTTCAAGAACGGACTCGTCAATATAATCTTCCCAGTTGAACACATTGACAACTTCATCAGCAAAAGCAGGAAGCGCAATGGCGGAAAGAAGCAGAACGAGGGAGAGGAAAAGGCAGACAGTCTGTTTCATAAGAAGTACCTCCCGAAAAGAGTAGATTATGTTAATCGCTTTCTTTGGTCCGGCGATTGACAATGAGGAGAAGGATAAGCAGTGCAACGAACATGAGTGCGGACAGTGCATTCAGTGTCGGTTCGATTCCGCGCCGGGTAGCAGAGTAGATGAGTGTGGAGAGATTCTGGACCAGAGGACTGGTCGTGAAATAGGAGATCGTGAAATCATCCAGCGAAAGGGTGAAGGCCAGCATTGCGCCGGTAATGATGCCCTGGCGGCATTCGGGAATCAGCACGTGGAGGAGGGCATAACCTGGTGTTGCACCGAGATCCAGCGCAGCCTCATAGGTGTGCTTGTTCATCTGTTTCAGCTTGGGCATGACCGAGAGGATGACATACGGCGTGTCAAAGGTGATATGTGCAAGCAGCATGGTGAAATAGCCGCGGTCAACCTTCGTGAAAATGAACAGGAGCATGAGGGAAATACCCGTCACAATATCAGGCATGGTATTGGGAAGATTGGTCATGGTCATCATGATGGACTGGGGACGCTTCTTCATGGAATAGATGCCGATGGCGGCCAGGGTTCCGAGAATCGTCGAGACAATCATGGCGAGGATTGCAATTGTTATGGTTACCTTCAGGGCGTTCATGATGGAAACGCTGGAGAAGAGCTCCTGATACCAGTGGAAAGAGAAACCTTCCCATTTGGCACGGGATTTGCCGGCATTAAAGGACTGAACAATGAGCACGATGATCGGAACATAGAGAAAAACCAGAATGAAACCCAGATAGAAGCGTTTGAAAAATCTGGAGACCCGGCTCATACAATACCACTCCCTTCACCGTTGGGATCGGCCTTGCGCAGAATGGAGAGAGAAAGCAGAATCAGGAGCATCATGATGAGGCTCAGCGCGCTGCCTCCGTTCCAGTTTCCTTCCGTAAGGAACTTGCTCTCAATGAGGTCACCGAACATCATGGTGTTTCCTCCACCGAGCACACGGGGAATAAAGAAGGTCGTAACACTCGGCATGAAGACCATGGTGATCCCCGAGATAACACCGGGAAGAGAAAGCGGGATCGTGACTTTGAGCAGGGTTTTCATGGAAGAGCAGCCAAGGTCGGCAGCTGCCTCGCTCAGGGAAGGATCCTGCTTTGAGAGGGAAGTATAGATCGGGAAGACCATGAAGGGGAGATAGTTGTAGACCATACCGAGGAGCACAGCACCGGAATTGTACATAAGCCGGACACTCTTGAATCCCAGGGCAGTAAGCATCATATTGATCAGGCCGTTATCTTCCAGGAGACTCATCCAGGCAATGGTGCGCAGAAGGAAGTTCATCCACATCGGAATGACAAAGAGGACAACGATGGAGGCACCAAGCTTCATCTGGCGATCGGCCATGAACAGGGCTGCAGGATAGCCGAGAACCAGGGAAATCACGGTGCAGAGAAAGGCCATCCAAAGCGAATAGACAAGCGTATCGACGTTGACCGTTCCTCTCGGAATGGTGGAAGCATATTCTTCCCCGACCAGCTTCTTCATCTCTGAATTGCTGTCCCAGAAAGTGCGGAAATTGTCCAGTGTAAAGGAACCTTTGGCATCCGTGAATGCATAATAGGCGATGAGAATACAGGGAAGAATGGTGAACAGGAGCATCCACATGGTATACGGGGCTGAAAAAAGGGAACGCTTGATACCGTGATTCCGGCGGATGGACAGAATGACCAGCCCCAAAAAGACGGCAAGTCCGATGCCCATCAGCGCATATGCCCACCAGGGAAGGGATACATCATACCGCATGACTGTCCGCCTCCCTCTTGGGGGTGTCCATGGGACGCATGATATGAATATTGAACGGCACAATGGACAGCCCAACGCGGCTTCCCTGAGGCTGCATGGTGGTGGAATGCACTTTGAAGGTGTTCTCGCCGCAGTCGATAATCATCTCATAATGCACACCTTTGAACAGGACAGAACGGATGGTTCCGACCAGCTGGCCCACATCTTCGCCGACGAGCATCACATCTTCGGGACGGACCACCACATCGACGGGGGCATTTTCGCCAAAACCAAAGTCGACGCAGGGGAATTCCCGGCCGGCAAAGGCAACCAGTTCATCGCGAATCATGGTTCCGCGGAAAATGTTGCTTTCCCCGATGAAGTCGGCAACAAAGGCATTGGCAGGTTCATCGTAGATATGTTTCGGATCACCGATCTGAAGAATATGACCGTCCCGCATGACGACAATGGTATCGCTCATGGTCAGTGCTTCTTCCTGGTCATGGGTCACATACAGGAAGGTGATGCCGAGGCGCTGCTGCATGCTTTTCAGCTCAAGCTGCATTTCTTTGCGGAGCTTAAGGTCAAGTGCGCCAAGCGGCTCATCCAGAAGGAGAACTTCAGGTTCATTGACCAGGCTGCGGGCAATGGCAATACGCTGCTGCTGACCGCCGGAAAGAGCATCCACATGCCGTTTTCCATAACCGGAAAGATTGACAAGATCCAGCATGGCATTGACTCTTCTGGTAATCTCATCTTTGGGCATCTTTTTCAGCTTGAGGCCAAACGCAATGTTGTCGAAAACATTCAGATGGGGGAACAGGGCATATTTCTGGAACACGGTGTTGACCCTTCGCTTGTAGGGCGGAACATCGTTGATTTCCTTTCCTTCAAAAAGCAGGCGGCCTCTTGAGGGTGTCTCAAAGCCGGCGATGATTCTGAGGGTGGTGGTTTTTCCGCAGCCAGACGGCCCTAAAAGCGTGACGAATTCTTTTTTCCGGATATACAGGTTGATGTCATCCAGTACGGTAACACCGTCATAGTCTTTGCCGATTTGCTGAAGGTCAATAAGATGTTCCTGCTCAATCATGGACGGTCAACTTCCTTTCCTGTTCGTGCTCTTCAAAAACTGGGCGGTGTGGAGATCCAGAGTACACGGGCTGCGGTTTTTCCTGCATTTTTCAGGTAGTGTTCTGCTGAAGGATGAATGCAGAAACTCCACCCGGTACGGAGACGGGTTCGTTCAGTTCCTGTGATCAGGTAGATTGTACCGGCTAGAACGTATCCGAACTCTTCGCCCTCACTGGGGGGCATGGTATAGGTCTGACCGTTGGGACCGAGTTCAACGAGAATGGGCTCCATGCTGTTTTTCTGCGCATCGGGCACAAGCCATGTGATTGAACCTTTCAGCATTTCCTCATCCTGTTTTTCAAACATATCCTGAGGAGAAAAAACAGTTTTTTCATTGCTTTTTTTGCTGAAAAAATCGGAGAGACTGGAACCAAGGCATTCAAGCATATCCATCAGGGTTGCGATGGATGGGGAAGCAAGATTGCGCTCAACCTGGGAAATAAAACCTTTACTAAGCTCACAGCGGTCAGCAAGCTCCTCCTGCGTAAGACCGCGCTGCAAACGCAAGGCGCGCAGGGCTTTTCCAATGTCCAAAGCAATCAATCCTTTCAGCAGATCCTTGTTTGGCATAAGTAAACAAAAAAATCAGTAAAACGGAAATCGCATCTGAAAAACCGGGGAACAGTCTGAAATCAGACGACATGAAACAATATTGAACGGAAAACCATGAAAAGACAAAGAATTCAGAGAAAAATGCTTTCCGGCAACCGTAGAATACGAGCGTTCTTGTTTAGCAAAACTAAACCAGAAATGCAGGCGATATTAAACCACATATAGCTATAGTTGTCAATGGCTTGGGAAAAGATATTTGTCCGCTGTGTCAGGAATCCATGAGAAGGGAGGCTTTTTGTCATTGCAATTGATGCTGTTTTCCGATATAATGCAATAAACTGATGCGGAACGGGAGCTGTATGGAGGCTCTGAAGCGAACCGGGGACGGTGCGAGCCCGGCGGGAAGAAATACAGCAGTGGGGTTCCAAGGGCACAGGGGAACGGAAACCAGTATCCTGTGACGTATACCTGCGTGAAAGGGCAAAAGTGGAACACGGGTGTGTTCAATTGGGGTGGCACCGCAGTCTGACTGTCCCCAAAAACGAGGTGCTTTTTTCTTTTTCAGAACTATCAGGTTGGAGGCGCTTTTTATGTCTGAAATTCAGAATGCGGCAGCGGAAAAGAAACAGGTTATCTTTTCGGGAATTCAGCCCTCAGGCACACTGACTCTGGGCAACTATATCGGAGCTTTGCGCAACTTTGTAAAGCTGCAGAATGATTATGACTGCATCTACTGCATCGTGGATGAACATGCCATTACTGTCCGCCAGAATCCGGCCGATCTTCGGAGACGATGCCTGGAGCTTGCTGCCATCTATATTGCATCGGGGCTTGATCCCAAAAAGAATCTGATCTACTGCCAAAGCCATGTCAGTGCACATGCAGAGCTTGCATGGATTCTGAACTGCTTTACATATATGGGTGAACTGAACCGCATGACACAGTTCAAGGCCAAGAGCGCAGCCCATGCCGACAACATCAATGCAGGATTGTTTACCTACCCTGTTCTGATGGCTGCCGATATCCTGCTTTACCAAACCAATCTGGTTCCTGTCGGCGTGGATCAGAAACAACATCTGGAACTGTGCAGGGATATTGCCCAGCGCTTCAACGGGATCTATGGTGATGTGTTCACCATTCCGGAAGGATACATTCCGAAGGTTGGTGCAAAAATCATGAGCCTTCAGGAACCGGAAAAGAAAATGTCCAAGTCGGATCCTGAGGAAACCTATATTGCTCTCTTGGATGATGCAGACACGATTCGCAGAAAGATCCGACGCGCAGTAACGGATTCCGATGGAGAAATCCGTTATGATCCGGAAAACAAGCCGGGTGTCAGCAACCTGCTGTCCATCATGAGTGCACTTGGAGCAGGAGAGATTGATGCGATTGCTGCGGAACTTCAGGGAAAAGGATATGGGGAACTGAAAAACAGAACCACAGAATGTGTTGTTGAAGCACTTTCCCCGCTGCAGAGTGAATACAAGAGGCTGGTTGCCGATAAGGCCTATCTGCAGAGTGTGATTGATGAGAATGCAAAAACAGCAGCTTACCTCGCGAACAAGACGCTCCGCAAGGTTCAGAAGAAGATCGGGTATGCCCCGAGGGGATAACGAATCGCAAAGCAGCCGGCAGATATGCCGGCTGCTTTTTGTAATGAAAAGAACAAGAAGAAAACACCCCTATTCCATGTTTCCATGATATGATGAACGAACCGAGGGAAATATTAGGAGGCAAGGAAATGAATATAACCTTTATGCCTGGTAGTCTCAAAGGATACATGGATGCCCCTGCGTCAAAATCGGAAGCACACCGGCGCATGATTTGTTCTGGGCTGACAAAGGGAAACACGGAGATCCGGAGGTTTATGGCATCAGAAGACACAGAGGCAACCGCAAAATGCCTTAAGGCTCTTGGCGCCACCGTGAAACTGGAAGGGACCACGATGAGCATTCAAGGCGCTGCAGTCAAGCCGGACTTTCTTCCAATATTCGATTGCGGGGAAAGCGGATCGACGCTTCGCTTTTTTGTTCCGCTGGCATTGACACTGTGCCATGGCGGCATTTTTCGTATGCATGGCCGGCTGGGACAGCGGCCTATGGAAGTCTATCGTGATCTTTTTGTTCCGCGCGGCGTTGTGTGGCGTATGGCAGAAGGAGCGGATGGGGCTGCCGAACTGATGGTCAGCGGAAGCATCAGCAACGGGGAATATGTGCTTCCCGGAAATGTATCCAGTCAGTTTGTTTCCGGCCTGCTCTTTGCGCTTCCGCTGTTGGAGGGTGATTCGACGCTTACGGTTCTGCCTCCGGTTGAATCTGCGGGTTATATTCGCATGACCGTGCAGGCAATCAGGGAGAGCGGTGTGACGATGGAGGAAATTGACCCCTATTCCTGGCGGATTCCTGGCCGCCAGACCTACCATGCAGAACATGCGGAAATGCAGGGAGACTGGAGTCAGGCTGCGGTATTGCTTTGCGCAGATGCACTGGGTAGCCAGGTTGAAGTGGGCGGCCTGCACACGGACACCCTTCAGGGGGATTCTGCCATTCTGGAAAGCCTTGAAAGAATGGGATGCTCCATTATTCATGGGGAACAGGGAATTCTTGTTCAGACGGATGCACTGCATGCAATTGATACCGATATGACCGATTATCCGGACATTGCTCCAATGCTTGCGATGGTCTGTCAGATGGCAGAAGGAACAAGCCGGCTGAAAAACTGTGGAAGACTCAGGCTTAAGGAATGCGACCGCCTTGCAGGAACCGTGAGCATTCTCAATTCATTGGGCGGAAATGCACAGGAGGATGGGGAAGATATCGTGATCCGTGGAGTAAAGAAGCTGAACGGGTCAGGAAAGGTGGATACATTCCACGACCACCGCATGGTTATGCTTGCGAGCGTTGCTGCACTTTGTGCGGCGGGGCCGGTTGAGGTATCCGACGCGGAAGCACTGGACAAATCATGGCCCGGGTATCTTGCCACATATCGTGCGTTAGGCGGGACGGCAAAGTGAGCAGCATGTTCGGAACCTTTTTGCGGGTTTCTCTTTTCGGCCAGAGCCATGGGGACGCAATTGGGATTATTCTGGATGGTTTTCCTGCAGGCATGAGGATCGATCAGAAACGTCTGCAGGCAGAAATGGCGCGCAGACGTCCTGGACAGAGCAACATGACAACCCAGCGGAGAGAAGAAGATCTGCCGGAGTTTCTGTCCGGTGTCCTTGAAGGAAGAACAACCGGTCAGCCGATATGTGCGGTGATCCGGAATCACGATATGCACTCGGGCGACTATGGTGATGGCGTTGATGTCATCCGTCCCGCACACGCTGACTATACCGGTCATATCCGGTATTTTGGCTGGGAGGATTGGCGTGGAGGTGGAAGCTTTTCCGGACGTCTGACAGCGCCGATTGTGGCGGCAGGAGCCCTGTGTGCTCAGTTTCTTGAAGAACAGGGCATACGTATCGAAAGCCACATCTCCCGTATTGGCAGCATTTCGGACCGGTCTTTTGCCGATTTTGGTGATGATACAGACTTTTCATTTCTGAAAGAAATGGCAATTCCAACGTTATCCGAAGAAGCAGGAAAAGCAATGCAGCAGGAAATACTGAACGCATCTGCAGAACAGGATTCGGTGGGCGGGGCTGTAGAATGTCAGGTGAGAGGTCTGCCGGCAGGACTCGGAAGCCCATTTTTTGACAGTGTGGAGAGTGTCCTTTCGCATTTATACTTTGCAATCCCTGCAGTAAAAGGTGTTGAATTCGGAAGTGGCTTTGCCCTCGCAGGCATGAGAGGGACGGAAGCTAATGATCCCTTCCGCATTTCAGATGGAAAAGTGGTTACGATAACGAATCATGCGGGTGGAATAAATGGCGGAATAACCAATGGTATGCCCGTGGTTTGCCGCATTGCGGTCCGCCCGACTCCATCGATCGGCCGGGAACAGCATTCTGTGTCTTTGAAACGCATGAAAAATGAAACCTTGCAGATTCACGGACGCCATGATCCGTGCATTCTGCCTCGTATCACTCCAGTGGTTGAGGCAATGACCGCCATTGGAATCCTCGATCTATGGAAGGAGAGGGGAGCATGTCTCTCGTCATCGCCTATCCAGGCACAGTAGGAAGTTTTTCATACGGTGCGGCGAAAAGTGTTTTCCAGAATGCGGAACTGCTCGGATTCGAATCTTTTGAAGAAACAGCGCAGGCACTGACCGAATGGAAAGTGGACTACGCACTCCTTCCTGTAGAGAATTCATCAGCGGGTGCTGTGGTGAGAACCTATGCGCTGCTGGAAAAACTACCGGTTTATATTGTGGGAGAGGTCATGAAAACAGTACGGCATCAGCTTCTTGGCGTTCAGGGTGCCAGGCTGGAAGATATCCGTATCATCTCAAGTCATCCGCAGGCGATTGCTCAATGCGATGTCTTTCTTGAACATCTGAAGAATGTTCAGATTATTCCTTCTTTAAATACCGCCTTTTCTGCGAAAGAAGTAGCAGAGAAAAACGATGTGCATTTCGCAGCGATTGCTAGCGTGGAGGCACAAAAGGAATATGGGCTGTCGGTTTTAGCAAGGGATATCCAGTCTTCCGACAATAATACAACCCGGTTTTTCGTTCTTTCCATGGACAGCCAGCCTCTTGGCACACCTGACAAAGCAACTGTTGTTTTCCGTCTTCTGAATGAAGTTGGTGCTTTGGTAAAGGTATTGTCATCTTTTTCAGAAAGTGGACTGAATATGTCCCATATTGAGTCCAGACCGATTCCTGAAAGCCCGTTTCAGTATTTATTCATTGCAGATTTTGTAGGGCACCTGGAGCGTATGCACCTTCGTACAGCGATGGAAAAAGCAAAACCATTTACAACGGAATTGCGTCTGCTGGGAACCTATTCAGGGGCAGCACAACCGGGCTAAAAGAAGAAAATGCTTGCACGCCAATCGTTTTCTGGTGATGGTGAAATACTATATTTTCATTTGAAAAAAAGCTTGACAGAAAAATAAAACAGTGATAGTATACAGAAGCTGTCAGGACGCAAGCCTTGACAGGACGGGCCCGTAGCTCAGCTGGATAGAGTGTTTGACTACGAATCAAAAGGTCGTGAGTTCGAATCTCGCCGGGCTCATTTTAAAAGAGACTTCAAAAGAAGTCTCTTTTTCTTTTTCCACAAGGGATTCAGAACAAATAAAAAGCATAAACGTGTGTAGAAAAGGATTCTTCCGTCCATCTGCAGAACCAGGCGGAAAGGAAAATGACCAGCAGAAGAAACAACGTACATTTTCCTTTCTTTATGCCATGGCACTTTTCATTTGCTGCGATTCTTCCGGAGCAGGGGAGCAGAAGAATTCCTGATCAAAGGGGACTGAACTGGGGGGGTCCATGCCGGACCATTCTGGTTCTTTGAAAAAAAGATTCTGGGGCATGGTGAAGCCCCAGACAACCGGAGAGCAAGCACGTTCAGGGTAAACGGGGAAAAAGATCAGGAATTATTCCTGCTGATGCATAAAGTGCTCGATCTCTTCCGGAGTTTTGATAATGTTTTTGCTCAGTACTTCGCAGCCATCTTCGGTAATAAGAAGGTCATCTTCGATCCGGATGCCGATTTCTTCTTCATCAATATACAGGCCGGGTTCATCACTGATGATCCAGCCCGGCTTAAGAACATCCCCTGCAAAGGTGACATCATGACAGTCTATGCCAATCGAATGGCTGACACCGTGCATATAATACCGACCGATATCCTTTGCATCCTGAAGCAAACCAAGTTCAACCAGTCCCTCGCCCAGAACGGTTTTCGCAAGCTCATTCAGATCCTTCAGGGTTATACCCGGCCTTGCGGCTTCTGCGACAGCAAGGTTGGCTTTGAGCACCAGCCGGTAAAACTCCTTCTGTCTTGGGGTGTAGACACCGTCTGCAGGATAGGTACGTGTTATGTCACTGCAGTAATTGCCGTATTTTGCTCCGAGATCCATCAAGAGAAGCGACCCGGGGCGGATTTCCTCCCGATTGGTCATGTAATGCATCATGCATCCGTTCCTGCCTGAAGCAGAAATGGTGCTGAAAGCAAAACGCACAGTTCCCAGGTTTTTGCAGGTGTACTCAAACACAGCCTGTGCCTGATACTCCCGCATGCCCGGCTTCAGGGTCTTCATGACGTATTCCAGCCCCTGACGCGTTATATCGACAGCTTGACGGACAAGGCTGATTTCGTCCGGATCCTTGCATTCTCTCAGTGCAACACATGCCTTGTGCAGATCACAGAGAGAAACAGCAGGATAGCTATGCATGAATTCCCTTGCCTTTATGGTGTTGTAATCGTCAGGATCTTTCTCGCTGCAGCGCTGAAGATCGAAATAGACATTCCGGATATCATATCGCCGCATATAACGTCCGATCACATCGCTCAGCTCATCCACAAAGCGGACGTTTTTGATGGAACTCACCTGTGCTGCTTCTTCTTTGCTCGGCATTTTGCCTGTCCAGCGTTCCTGAAGCGGATCGGCGGCTTCAATCAGGAGAACCTCCTCCACAGTCCCACCGACTTTTGCGGCAAGAAAAACCATATTCTCACGCTCAAGCCCCGTCAGGTAGAAGAACTGACTGTTGACCTCAAAAGCGTAGTAATCGTCTTCATTGGTATGCAGGGGTACACCGGCATAGCAGATGACCAGGGAGTTTTCGGGAAGCGTTTCGTACAGTCGGATTCTGTGCTGCTGAACAGACATAATCAACACCTCTTTGAAATGAAAAATGGATGCATCCGAAAAAAGAAAAAGGCCGAAGTCTGCGTATTTGAAAGGAAGCAATTATTCGCGGAAAAGGAGAATCATTATCACGGGCAGTGCCTGCAACCGATTCATGTGTATCTTTGCGCATGGCAGAATATTTCTGACGGATCAGGGGACAACATCAATGGATGCTTTTCCGCTGCCAACGGGAGGCATGAGAATATTATTGATAGAAGCATCCGATATGTCAAGATATGTCAATAGGAGAGAAAACATCCAAACCGCATGCAGGGCATGCGCCAGAGGAATGAATCTATGTTTGCGCTTTCTTAAGAATTGATGTGCTGCAAGTTGTTTCCGTATGACATCGCAGTGCCGAATTGACATTCCATGAGAACATGATAGAATAATACCTGTTCATCGGAGGGTGGATTATTCTGTGAAATCAATCGACCGGATAAGATGTCAGGATGGAATACCTGATTCTTATCCGGTTGTTTTTTGGGAGAGAGATATGAAAAAGGCCAATGATTTTACACAGGGAACGATTCTTCTGCCTTTGATTCGATTCATGGTACCGGTTTTCCTTGCCATGTTTCTTCAGGCAATGTATGGAGCAGTTGACTTGCTGATTGTGGGCAAGTTTGCCCAGTCCACAGATGTATCGGCGGTTTCAACTGGTTCACAGATCATGATGACAATCACCAATCTGGTAACAAGCTTTGCCATGGGAACAACCATTCTTCTTGGTCAGCGAATCGGGGAGGGAAGGGGAAAAGAAGGTGGCAAAGTCATCGGCAGCAGCATCTGCCTGTTTGCTGCGATCGCCGGTGCCTTTACACTTCTGATTCCGCTTTTCTGCAGACCGCTGAGTTTCCTGATGAACGCCCCGTCAGAGGCGTTTGAACAAACTGCGGCGTATATTCGTATCTGCGGTCTTGGGTCGGTGTTTATTATTGCCTATAATCTGATAGGAAGCATCTTCCGGGGCATAGGGGACTCAAAAACGCCTTTGCTTACGGTTCTGATTGCCTGCATCTGCAATATTGCCGGAGATCTGCTTCTGGTGGCTGGATTCCGGCTGGGAACTGAAGGCGCAGCGATTGCTACGGTCTTTGCGCAGGCAATCAGCGTCGTTGTATCTCTCGTGATTCTGCAGAGACAGGAATTGTCATTCCAATTGGAGAAAAGTGATCTTCGCTTTGATAGGAAAATCATCCGAAAAGTAGCGGCTCTTGGCATTCCGATTGCATTGCAGGATTTGCTTGTCGGCATATCATTCCTCGTATTGCTGGCCATCGTCAACGGTCTTGGATTGATTGCATCTGCCGGTATTGGTGTTGCAGAAAAGGTGTGTGGATTCATCATGCTGATCCCTGCTGCCTTTATGCAGGCCATGGCTGCCTTTGTTGCACAGAATATTGGTGCAGGACAGTACAAACGGGCAAAGAAAGCGCTGGCATACGCCATAGGCGTATCAACGCTTCTTGCGGTTGTCATGTTTGTTGTCACTTTCTGGAGGGGAGACCTGCTATCGGGTATTTTTGCAAATGACCGTGATGTGATCCTTGCTTCTGCAGATTATTTGAAAGCATATGCGATCGATTGTCTGCTGACCTGCTTTTTGTTCTGTTTTATTGGCTTCTTTAACGGCCTGGGGATGACGAGATTTGTCATGGTGCAGGGGATTATCGGAGCGTTTCTTGTCCGCATTCCTGTTGCCTTCCTGATGAGCCGTCAGATACCGGTATCCATGTTCCATGTTGGTCTTGCAACACCCTGTTCTACGATTCTGCAGGTGATTCTTTGCCTAATCTGGCTAAGTCGTGCTAACCGGAAATATGCAATGGAAAGCAGGGAAGATTGACTTCAGGCGAAAAAACAGGGAACACACAAATGCCATTGTTCATTCGGAAACTACAGATAAAAGACAGCTTGCAATATAAGAGTGGAGGTATATCCTGTGAATATTGTTGTTTTGAATGGATCGCCCTCAGGTAAAGACAGTATTACCCTGTTTACTGTGCTTTATCTTCAGAAACACTTCCCCGACCATCATTATGAGATCCTCCATGTAGGTCAACAGATTCGGAAAATGGAAAAAGACCACGCGATATGGCGGAAAACGCTGGAAACGGCGGATCTGATCCTTTTCTGCTACCCTGTCTATACCTTCTTGGCCCCTGCACAGCTCCATCGGTTTATTGAAATGATCAAGGAAAATGGCGTGGACCTGTCCGGTAAATATGCGACGCAAGTGACAACATCCAAGCATTTTTACGATGTTACGGCACATCAGTTTATCCAGGACAATTGCAATGACCTTGGAATGCACTTTATTCGGGGCCTTTCGGCTGATATGGATGACCTGCTGCATGAAAAAGGTCAGCATGAGGCACTTGCATTTTTCCATTATGTGCTATGGAGCATGGAGAATCACCTTTATGAACCTGTTCCGGCAGTAATGGATCATCCTTCGCTTGTGGCTGCTCATCCGGAGGCAGAAGTGCTACACGTTCCTGGTCCGAAACGGGTTGTCATTGTGGCGGATTTTTCATCTTCTGCCGATGGAAAACTGCAGGCAATGTGCAGAAGACTTCAGAAACGTCTGCCAAGCGAGACGGAAATCATTGACATACAGCAGTTTCCTTTTGCGGGCGGATGTCTGGGGTGCTTCCATTGTGCAGCAGATGGAAAATGTATTTATCAGGATGGATTTGAGGAGTATCTGCGGGAACATATTCAGACAGCAGATGGACTGGTTTATGCCTATACCGTTCGGGATCACAGCATGGGAAGCCGATTCAAACTTTTCGATGACCGGCAGTTCTGCAACGGACACCGTACAGTGACCATGGGAAAGCCAGTGGGTTACCTGGTGGACGGAAGACTTGATGCAGAGCCGAATCTTCGCATGCTGTTGGAAGCACGGGCTCAGGTCGGAGGCAATACAATGACCGGGATTGCCTGTAATCAGAAAGATCCGGACCGCGAAATTGATCAGCTTGCAGAAACGCTCTGTTATGCTGTGACGGAGCGTTATCAGCAGCCAAAGAATTTCTATGGGATTGGAGGATTAAAAATCTTCCGTGATCTGATCTGGCAGATGCAGGGACTGATGAGGGAGGATCATAGATTCTATAAGCAGCACCATTTCTATGATTTCCCGCAGAAGAAACGTGGCACCATGCTGGCAATGTATTTGGTGGGTGGGATCATGAATCATCCGGCGATACGCCGGAAGATCGGTGGAAAGATGACGGAAGGAATGATTGCCCCGTACAAAAAGATACTTGAAAAGCAGTAAAGCAGGAATCCTGTGACAGATCGGATTTGAAGAAAAAAGAACACAGACGAAAAGACCGGTTTCTTTTGTGAACCCGGTCTTTTCTGTGCAAGAAAGAGCCATCAGCAAAGCAGTCCAGACAATTCGGAACAGGCGGTCATGGGGCAAGCGGAAGAAGTGTTTCCTTTGCAACGGGGAATACTGCACAAGTATGGGAAAGATCCACTGTAAAACTGTACTTTCTGGTAATCGGAATGATAGCCTTGGAATCAAATCCCAATTCGGTCAGCTCTTCTTCCGTTCGCGTATCATAAAACGCTGAATCGTTGGAAAAACCGCAGAAGGGAACAATGTACATTTCAAGCGTGTGTCCGGGAAGTACAGTGTAAAAATTCGGCTGAAGATACAGCGTGTAATCATACCAGGTGCCTTTCGCAATTGGCTTGGATGAAACTGCGCTTTCGGGTTCATAGCCCGCGTCCGGATTATGAAGATCCATAACGCCATAAGCAATGATTTTTCTGTTGTGCATGGTTTGCTTCCACTGGACAAGACTGTACGGCAGCACCCCTTCACCGCGGTTGATGCCGTTTTCAGCCATAACTTCCTGGTCCAGAACTTCTGCCCATGCTTGAACAAAGGAAGGAAAGGGGCTCTCTGCATGGTCAACAAGAACAGCGCCAATCATAAGGGGCTTCTTGTCCGTGTCCTCTGTTTTTACGCGGATATGCAGAACAGGTGTTCCACAGATGGTCAATGGCCCCGCTGCATGCGCGGTCCATATTATCCGGTCAGGACCGGACCGGCCGTTGAATGTGTTTTCCAATAAAGCGGAATTCGCCATATGTGCATTCTCCGCATGAATTGTGACCTCATTCTTTTGAGCAGGTTCCATGCAGAAGGTGTTATCCGTATTCCATTCTTCGCTTTTTAGAAATATTCCGTCAAGATTGCTCTGCACACACAGCGAAGGAAGATTTGAAACATCGTTTTCAACTCCGAGCAGGCAGTGCGTAAACCAGAGATTCAGCCATTCCGTATATGTATGGTGTCCGATCAGAATATCCGTTTTCGTCTGTTCGTTCGCCGGCGTGACATGACCGTTTTGATGGAGCAAGGCTTTGACCTCACAGCCGCTGCGCAAAAAAGCATTGCGCATACGGTCAAACTGATCAGGATGAACCATGACATCATTCAATCCCTGCACGATCAGAGCAGATGCCTTGATTGTGCTGCATCCGGAGTATTCACGATCTGCCCAGTACTGGCCGTAATCGCCGGCAAGCTGGATTTCCTGGTCCCTGAGCCAGGAAAGATAACTGCGGTATCTGGATTCAAGCTCTTCTCCGGTATGTGCAAAGAAACGGCTTGCACAGGTTGCGGCAAGCGTGGGGATATAACCGTAACTGTCATATAATCCGGAAGAAATCCCCTGGGAGTTTCCATAGGCATACCAGGAGGCAGGGCCGGCGACGGGAACAATGGTTTCCAGCCCGGTTATGCCGGTGGAGGCAACCTCAAAAGCCATAGCCCCTGCATAGGAACGTCCGGTCATACCGATCTTCCCGCTGGACCAGTCTGCTGCAATCAGAAGATTGCTGGTCCGATCGGAATATGCATTCCGCATGCCGGTCAGCCATTCAATAATGCATTTGAAAGCTTCTGCTTCCAGTGGGTCTGCACAGCATTCAATCCCTTCGGAGCCCCATGTTCCGAGCCCAGCAGACTGGACGACCGCATACCCGCATACGAGAAGATCATCGTATGTGGTCAGATTTCCTAAATACTGGAGATCGAAAAAATCACCATCGAATTTGTAAAACCAGTCCGATGGATCCGCCTGGAGAGCAGCATTCAGTGTACTGATGCTGCCGGAAGGGATCCTTTTGGGAGGCATTTGTTTCAAGCTGTTTTCATCAAAAGAGGCAGTCCCAGCTTCATGAAGCGTGGGCTGATAGAGGTACATTCCTGCAATATAGGGGCGTGCTTCAAAAATTACCGGCGCAAGGTATTCTCCTTCAGCAGCAGGGCGGGGAAGTTGGATCAGGGCTTTGACCAGATCCGGTTTCCCGTCAAGATCCGTATCATAATCTGTTTCAACATAAACGGCAAAACGCAGAATGTCACTCTCTGCGTTGGAATAAGAGAGCGTTTGCGCATCACTGTAGTGCACAATCTGCTGTGCCATGCCGTTGTGAATGATCATTCCCTGTGCGGAATGTTCTCCAAGGGAGGGAAAAACTGCAGAACAGAGAGCCCAGATGATAACAGTGAAGAAAGAAGGAAGGATTCTTCGCAATATGAGTCAACCTTTCTTTGCAGGTGTCGGTTAGAGGACAGCGGATCTCATATGAAGAAGGAAACAAAAAGCAGAAAATGCAGCCGCCCGCCGGATCATGAATATCGATGAGGTTTCAATATCTTTTGTCATTTGCGCTGTTGGTATACACCCGTTCCTGATGATTTGCTGGTCATCCATCTCATTCTACCAAAAAGCAGCCTCGCTTTCCAGCTTGGCTGCTTTATTGAGGCTGTAAGTGTTTTTACAGTTCCGTTTGGAAGAGAGATTACTCTGCTGCGACAAAGTCCAGATCACTCAGAAAATCCACGGCCATCTGAATATCTGTATCGTTCAGGAAACCGGGTTCTTCTCCGAACGGTGTCTTTAACAGAACGAATTCAATTTCATAGCCTTTGTAGATTGTATAGAAATCAACATAGTCAACCCCGTCATCGGTTTCTTTGACAACCATCAGCTTTGTGCCGTGCTTTGTTTCGGTGTAAGAGATCTCTACACGGTCATCTTCACGGAAGGTTTCTTCAATCTTGGCAAGATCTTCTGCAGAAAGATCGTTCAGCCTTTGCACATCTGCGAGCAATTCATTGAAGACGATTGAGAGATACATGGCGGGCTTGCCTTCTACTTCACTGGAAATCACAGAGAAATGGCTTCCTGCATCTGCGCCGGTGGATTCGATTTTGTACCCATCCGGCATGGCGCATTCCAAGGAGAACATACCATTCATACTGATTACGCCGAGCTTTTCCTTACCTTTGTTTTCAGGGGCACTGAAGCTGATGGCCGTCGCCCCGCTGACAGTGTCTTCGGCCAGCAGGCTGATCGGGACCGTTTCGATGGACAGGGTGGGGAATACTCCCTGATAACCGCTCTCCGTCTCAAAAGTCAGTGTTAAGCGATGCTCTCCATCCTCTCCCTGGGGAATGGATCTTGTCATGATGACGGAACCTCCGTTATCAAGACCGCCTTCATCGAAGTCGAGTTTCATAACGACGCCGTTCACGTTATCGGTGAGTGATACATACAAAACTTTTTCCCCGGTAAGATTGTAGATGGTGTAAACGCCTTCCTGGCTTCCTGCCGTTTCGGAAAAGACGGAAGTGCATCCTGTGAGGAGCACGAGGCAGAGTGCAAGTGCAGTCAGTTTTTTCATGGCAAAATTCCTTTCTGAAATAGAAATGTGTAAATGCTTTCTGTTCGGAAATTGAACATGACAGCCTTTATCATCAATAGCGGGAAACAAATTTCTGCATAATGAATCCGATCATTCCGGTTACGGGATCCTGAACCTGATACCAGCTGTTTGTCTGAGCGAGCACGGTCAGTTCTTTCCCCTGGGGACAGGTAGCGATCCGCTCGGCTTCCGTTGTCGGTGCCCAGCGCAGATTAACCCACCCCGACGCACGGGAAGGACGTGCAATGACGGTGAAAGGCGCGACTTTGACTGCAGTTCGGAATTCAGCATTCATGGAATTCAGAGCAGAAGTAGTATTTGCTGGTGCAGCGGGGACTGTTGAAGGGGTGCTTGGGGTGACCGGTTTTCTTGAAGGTTTGCTGCTTACCAGAAAACGGCTCTGTACATAGGCAACATCACCACCGTAATCAATGCATGCCCAACCATTTGCCATGGTCATGCGGACACTGACAGGAGACCCAAACTCCAGTCTGCCAATGATGTTTTTTCCGCCCATTGGATCGGTGCGCACGTTGAGTGTCCTGCCATTGTCTGTGTAAACATACATGGTCCAATCGGCAGAAGCACAGGAGACGAAAAGCGTTGCTGCAATCATGACGGCAGCCAACAGGGACAAGAATCGTTTGGTCATAATGAAAACCTCCATAACATGAATGTGGGTTCAAACCGAAAAGGAATGAAGTGGGATCCGTGCTGTATCATCCTTGCGAATGTTTGGGCCAGATTCCAGACCTTCTGCCTCGATTCCTGCAGTGTCCATAGAAGAAAAGATTGCAGTGGCATTTTGGCATTCCGGCACATGCAGCAAATCGTGACGAAAACATCAGAAGGGGTGACAGCAGGTGACCAGACCAACAATATAGCGCAGATGGCCTTTCAAAACTTCCCGAACAGGCTTGCGGAATATCCGGTTTCAGACATTCCCTTTGCCGGGAAATGCGGCACCGCGTTTCAGGTCTGCAGGATGAACGAAGAATCATCCTGACATGATGTTGATACGTAATCGCCCCCTGATTGGCAGTGATCTCTGCAATATCCAGCCTGGTCATTGGGGCCTGTCGGTTCAACTGTATCTGCATGACATATGAAAGGAGGAAATAGCATGAAGAATGCAGGTCAAGCTGAATTCTGCCATCGGATGAAACATGAACCAAGAGAACGCGAGGATTCGCATCGCATAAATCGGATGAATATTTAACAGGTAGAAAACTGGAACAAAGAAGAATCAAAATCATGATAAAATGTCATAAAATTCTGCGAAATACCGGGCGGAACAAGCGGTTTCTGCAGAAAGAACGCAGACTGCTTTCTTGCAGGAAACAGGAGCCTTGTCAACCGTAAAAGAGCAAAAATGAATTTTTACGAATTACAAAGTGCATTTTTTGCTTTTGTTTTGTCTTTTTTACCGGAAAAAATGCATGAATTATTGACAAAATATTTACTTACATATAAAATGAGCACATATTATGAACCGAACGCGTAAAACTTTGGTTCAAATGTATTATTTCTAGGAGGAAATAGTATGAAGAAGATTCTGTCCCTGGTTCTGGTACTGGCTCTGGCAATCGGCTGCATGTCCTTTGCTTCTGCAGAGCCGCTGAAGGTGTATCATGATTATCAGACCACCACGAACGAGATGGAATACTGGCTTATCCAGATGTCCCAGGGCGCAAAGGAACTGAACGTTCTGAACAACTGTCTCGATGGTCTGGTCTACAATGACCACACCGGTGCTCTTGTCGGGCTTGCTGCCTATCAGTGGGAGCATGATGATCAGTCTGTTGTCTGGACCTTCCATCTTCGTGACAACATGGTTTGGGTTGACTGCAACGGCGAATACAAGGGAGACGTCGTGGCTGAAGACTGGCTGACCGGCCTTGAATGGACGCTCAACTATGCCAAGAACGAAGCCACCAACACATCCATGGCATTCGAAACCCTGAAGGGTGCAGAAGAATACTATGAATATACCAAGGCACTTGCTGAAACCAATCCTGAAGAAGCTGCTGCTCTGACGTATGACGGCAAATTCTCCGAAATGGTTGGCATTGCAACTCCCGATGAATACACGATCGTGTATACCTGCAAGGATTCCACTCCTTACTTTGACTCTGTTGCGACCTATGCCTGCCTCTATCCGATTCCTCAGGGCATGATCGATGAACTGGGTATCGAAGGCACCCGTGCTCTTACCCCGGATAAGATGTGGTATTCTGGTCCTTACACCGTGACTACCTACAATGAAGGCTCTGAAAAGATCCTCACCAAGAACCCCCTGTACTGGAACGAAAACAGCGTTCTGTTTGACGAAGTCGTCATCACCATGGTTGAGTCTGTTGACAAGGCCAAGGAACTGTTTGACGCTGGCCAGCTTGACCGCGTTGCTCTTTCCCAGTCTGCTTTGAGCACCATCTACAACGATCCCACCAATGAATACTATGATAATCTGGTGGAAGCTCGTCCGACCAAGTATTCCTATCAGATCCATCTCTCCTATGATGTATGGGAAGAGGATGGCACTCCGGATACCAACTGGAATACTGCAGTTGCAAATGAAGCCTTCCGTCTCTCTTGGTATTATGGCCTTGATCTGACCGCTTACCTTGAGCGCACCAACTTCATCCATCCATATGTCTGCGCAAACTATGGCTATACTGGCACGGGCGTTGCCGTCAACAGCAAGGGCGTTGACTATGCAACACTCGTCAACGAGCTGGTTGGTGTAGAATACAGCGACAGCGCTTATACCCGCTGCAATCCTGAACTGGCTGCCAAGTACAAGGCTCAGGCCATCGAAGAACTCACCGCCAAGGGTGTAACCTTCCCGATCGAAGTCAACTATTTCATCTCCGGCTCCTCCACCGTTGCTGCAGAAACCGCCAAGGTTCTCAAGCAGACCTTCGAAGAGTGCCTCGGTGCTGATTACATTAACTTCCAGATCAAGACCTATGTTTCTTCCCTGAAGAACGAAGTTCGTGCACCGCATCTGGCTTCCTTCTATATCAATGGCTGGGGCGCTGACTTCGGCGATCCTGTCAACTTTGTGGGTCAGGAAACCTACGGCGAAGACAATGCCTACTACTCCATTGAATATTCCCGCATCAATGATGCTACGGATGAAGACCTGATTGCTACTTACAAAGAATTCACCAGTCTGGTTGCCGAAGCCCGCACCATCGTGGATGACTATGATGCACGTCTCGACGCATTTGCCAAGAGCGAAGCCTACATGGTGCAGCATGCTCTGTGCATCCCGTGCTACATCGACATCAGCTGGCAGCTGACCAAGGTTAATGATTATACCAAGTGCTATGCTGCCTATGGTATCTCCACTTATCGTTATGAGAACTGGGAGACCAAGACTGAAATGTATACCACTGAAGAATACGAAGCCATCAAGGCTGCATATAATGCTGCAGAGTAAGCTTCGAACAGCTTTGGTGATCTGATTTACTAGCCTGAAAGGCAGACAGCTTCCCTGAGAGACTGACCTGAACGGGGGGCTGTCTGCCTTATCAGTTTTAGAGACTGTCAGTCTTCAACCCTTGTCAAAAAGGGAAAGAGAAGAGCTGACGACTGATAGTGAAAAGGGGTCGGACAGATGGTAAGATATATTATTAAGCGCCTCCTGCAGTCCTTACTTACGATTCTGATCATTGTAAGTGTTGTTTTTCTGCTGATGCGTATGATGCCTACGGACTATTTCTTTACTGAAGATGAATTGATCAAGCTTACCGAGGCGCAGAAGCAGAGCAAACTGGAAGCTGCCGGTCTGCTCGATCCACCCCTGGTTCAGCTGAAGCATTTTTTCCAGAATATGTTCAAGGTAGATTATATTTACACCGGAAAACAGCAGGCACTGATCAACACACAGCTTCAGACCGGTGTAACGGAATGTGTACATTCTGCGGTCAGTCAGGCAATCAAGGCGTCCTATACCGATGCGGAGGCTGCAGAGAAGGAAATCGACAAGATCAATAACAAGATCCTGACCGATACCATCATTACAAAGCAGATTGATGCAGCTCTCCAGGGCGAGAAGGGAACAGACAGTGCATGGGTAGCAGACCAGCTTGCCACAAACCTTGCGAGCAAGGCACTTGGCACATTGTTCAAAGATGCCAAGAAGACGATCGGTGAGGATCAGGCAGCACGGCTGAGAGATGAACTGGATGCCAAGCTTCACTCGGATATGGCAGGTGTCCTCTCTGGCGTAGATCTGGATGTCAATGCAACAGGTTTCAAAAACATCGTGAATCACCTCAAACCTTCGAATTATAATTTTACCTTCAGTCTGGGTGAATCGTATCGTATCCGTCATGGCATTTCCGTTATCGAGATTATTGCAGACAAGTTCCCGGTTTCCATGAAAATCGGTCTCTGGTCACTTGCACTTGCCCTGGTACTCGGTGTGGTATTGGGTATCCTTCAGGCACGTTACAAGGGCGGAATTCTGGACAATGTCTGCAGCGGCTATACAATCTTTATCAATGCTGTTCCGCACTTGGTCAGCTATACCCTGATCATGTATCTATGTGCGCATCTGTTTAATCTGCCGATGACATACAGAAGTGCAACACCCGTACTTTCGTCGATTCCGCCGATTCTGTGTCTGTCAACTGCATCTACGGCCAATTACATGCTGTGGATGCGCAGATACATGGTCGACGAATTGAACAAGGATTATATCCGCCTTGCCCAGCTCAAAGGATTCACTACGACGCAGGTGATGTTCCGGCATGTGATGAAGAATGCTTTCCTTCCGCTTGCACAGTATCTGCCTTACAATATTCTCTTGACGGTGGGCGGCTCACTTCTGGCTGAAAGCTTCTTCTCTGTTCCTGGCATGGGCCCCCTGCTGACGCAGGCTATTTCGAGGTATGATACCAATCTTGTGCAGGCCATTGTACTGTTTTACGCTACTTTGGGTATTCTGGGTGTGTTCATCGGTGACCTTCTGATGGGCATTCTCGATCCCCGAATCAGTCTTACCAAAAAGGGAGGTACGCGCTGATATGGACAAAAAGAAACAGATCGTCCTGAAGGGCATCAATACAGAAAACGACTCCCGCGATGTGGTAATGGGTGATGTAAAGGAAACCGATGTTGATACAACCGAACACACCTATGAAAAAGGCCGCAAGTATATCAACAAGCGTTCCAGCATGCCCGAAAAGCAGCTGTTTGAGTTGGCTGAGTACAACTACAGAGAAGCAGAACGCACTGGTTACAGCCAGTACAGCTACTGGAAAAGTGTGTGGCAGAACTTCCTGAAGAAGAAAAGCGCAGTCTTTATGATGATTGTGTTTGCACTGCTCTTTATCTTCACGTTTATCTCACCTATGATCAGCAAGTTCGACGTCAGTACACTGCATTACGATACGAAGCTGGCATTCATCAGTCCGAACAGTACGTATTGGTTTGGTACGGATTCCCTTGGAGCAGACTATTGGTGCCAGGTATGGTATGCAACAAGGCTCAGTATTATTCTGGCAATCTGCGTCTCGGCTGGCCAGATCATCCTGGGCACGATTATCGGACTGCTCTGGGGCTATGTCCGGTCACTGGACAGAATCATTACCGAAATTTACAACCTGATTGATAATATTCCGACGATCATTTATATGACGCTGATTGCTCTGATGGTCGGCAAGTCCTATCTGATCATCGGCGGAGCTCTGATTCTCTTCGGATGGCTGGGTACAGCAAGAAATATCAGAAACCTTGTGTTTATGTATCGCGACCGCGAATATAACCTTGCATCACGCTGCCTGGGTACCGGTCTGTGGCGGACGCTGTACAGGAATATTTTCCCGTATCTGATCAGTGTTGTCGTGCTGCGCTTGGCGCTGGCGATTCCTGGCACCATTGCTTTCGAGACAACCCTGGCTTACCTTGGCCTGATCAGTGTGGAGACACCGTCTCTGGGTATTCTGCTGAGAAATGCGCGCAGCCTTTTTATGCAGTATCCTTACATGCTCATCTTCCCTGCGGTGATTGTGTCTGTCATCACCATCACCTTCTACCTTGCGGGAAACGCATTCTCAGATGCCTGTGATCCCCGCAATCATATGTAAGGCGGTGATCAACGAATGAGTGAAAAGATCATTTCCAGCAAATATGCAGGAGAAAACGCTGATATCGCTTTACAGTTCCAGAAAATCAATGATCAGATTCTTTCTTCTTCTCCCATTCTCTCAGCTCAGAACGTTGAAGTGGAGTTCACACTCCGTGGGCAGAAGCTGAAGGCGATTCGGGGATGTTCACTGGACCTGTACGAAGGTGAAACGCTCGCAATCGTTGGTGAATCCGGTTCAGGCAAAAGCGTCTTTACAAAGCTGTTTGTCGGAATGCTGGACAAGAACGGACAGATCACAAACGGCTCGATCATGTATGATGATATTGATCTGGTCAAGCTCAAGACTGAAAGAGAATGGTCCCGTATCCGTGGCAAACGTATAGCTATGGTTACACAAGACCCGATGACGAGTCTGAATCCACTGAAAAAAGTCGGACAGCAGATCCGAGAAGCTGTTGAACTGCATCAGGGGCTGAAAGGCAAGGCCGCAAAGGAAGAGACGATTCGTCTTCTTGACAGCGTCGGCATTCCGAACCCGGAAGTGCGTTATGGACAGTATCCGCATGAATTCTCGGGTGGCATGCGGCAGAGAGCAGTCATCGCGATTGCAGTTGCCTGCAAACCGCAGATCCTGATCTGCGATGAACCGACCACAGCCCTGGATGTAACCATTCAGGCACAGATCCTTGAACTGATTAAGAAGCTGCAGCATGAGAACCACATGACCATCATTTACATTACCCATGACCTTGGCGTGGTGGCCAATGTGGCGGACCGTGTTGCTGTAATGTATGCAGGCCAGATTATTGAGACAGGCCTTGCCAACGAAGTTTTCTTTGACCCGCATCATCCCTACACCTGGGCACTGCTGAGTGCACTTCCTCAGCTTGGCGTAAAGGGTGAGAAACTGCCGGCAATTGATGGTACGCCTCCGAATCTCTTCAATACCATCGTGGGCGATTCCTTTGCACCACGTAATCGGCACGCACTGAATATCGATTTCCTTGAGGAACCTCCGGTATATGATGTAAGTACTACTCACCAGGCCAAGACCTGGCTGATGGATCCGCGTGCACCGCATATTCCGCAGCCGGATGCGATCCAGAAGCTCAAGGACCCGAATTTCGGCAAGCCTTCCGATATGGAACTGTATCATCCGCATCTGGATCCGAACAGAGAGCCGCTTATTGAGGTCAAGGATCTGCAGGTTGCTTTTGGTGCCGGCCGCAAAAAGTTCGTTGCTGTCGATGATGTGAATTTTACGATCTACAAAGGTGAAACCTTCGCGCTGGTCGGAGAGAGCGGTTCGGGCAAAACCACCATCGGACGTGCCATTGTCCGCATCAATCCGACAACAAAAGGCGAAATTTACTATAAGGGCAAGAGAATCAGCGGCAAGATTTCC
>ONVN01000390.1 GCA_900321295.1 uncultured Eubacteriales bacterium | reverse complement strand
AGCTGGGGAGCCAGGACTTGAACCTGGACTGTACGAGTCAGAGTCGCATGTGCTGCCATTACACCATTCCCCAACATGCTGCAGTTCTTGACTGCGAGGCGTATTATAGCAAAGGGTGACATTTGTGTCAAGCATTTTTTTCACGCATTTTATCGGGTTCCCTGTAAAATACAGTGAAGTTGTCGGCAGTGGCTTCCGGAAAAGCATGAAAGCAGCCTGCAGCAGAAAGAAGAACAATCAAGGGGCGGAAAAAGGCAGGAGAGGAAAAGGCGCCATGCTTGTGCATGGCGCCTTGACTGCGGTTTAATCGTTCAGAGACTTCAAATCCTTGGTAACCTTTGTTGCTGCAACCCAGTCTTCAACAGCCTTGTTATAGGTGGCATCTTCGTTTTCTTTCTGGACATCGGCCTGGACGGTATCGTGCACATCTTCAAGTGCAACGGGACCTTCCTCAACATCGCCGACATATTTGATAATGTAATAGCCGTAGAGATCACTTGCAATCTTGCCGGAAGTATCCCCGACCTTTTCAAGTGCCATGGCGGCATTCACGAAGGCAGAATCAAAACCGGACATGTTTTCACACACGGCATAACCGGTTTCAGCAGTTTTTCCGCTCTTCATGCCGGGATCCTCCGTCTTTTCAGCCATCAGGGTATCCCAGTCAGCGCCGTTGGCGATTTCAGCAAGAATTTCGTCAGCGCGTGCGTCGATGTTGGCATAGGCCTTTGCTTTGGCTTCCGTCTGCATGGCGGTGTAAGCATCGAGCTTGGCCTGAGCTTCCTTCAGGGCACGGACATTGGCCTTCACGGCGTCATCCAGGTCTTCAGCAAGCGTATCGGTGGTTTCTGCGGTATATTCAGGTGCAGAAGTCACAGCGGGCTCTTCTTCCACGGGCAGATCGGTTGCGGTGGCAGCGAGATCCGTTGCAGTGGCTTCGGCAGTCTCTTCGGTCTCAGCGGCGGCTTCTTCTGTGGCAGGAAGATCCGTTTCAGCGGCTTCTTTCACTTCTTCGGTCAGGGTGACCGTCACGTTTTCAAGAAGAGCATCCACGTCTTCCACACCATCCTGGGACAGGGTGTTCCGCAGGGTGGAAATGTTGGAATTCAGGGAAGAAATCTTGCTGCTCAGATCATCCATCAGCGCCTTGTCATTGTCGGTGAACTTGGTGAGGATCTGCTTGACCATACGATAGCCGGCCGGACGGTAATACACCGTGGAACCACCGTTGACTGCAGAGCCATAGGCGCTCAGACTGTTGGCATAATTGGTCTTGGCTTCTTCGACACGGGAGTCGAATTTGGCCTTGATCTCATCCTCAGTCGTCGTGACGTCCTTGACGGTCTCAGCACGGAGAAGTTCCTGAACCTTGGTAGCGGTCAGGGATTCCTTGGTGATGCCGAAATAGTTGGTGACATCGGCTGTTACAGCGGCATCAAGCTCTTCTTCGGAGAGCTCGCTGTCACTGTACAGATAAGACTTGATCATGTCATAGTAGGAAGTCCAGAGATCATCGACTTCCTTCTGAGCTTCTTCAGAGAGGGTATCAAGACCAAGTTCCTTGGCCTTGTTCTCAATGACGGTCTGCTCAGTCAGAGAATCCAGAACGGTGTTCTGTGCTTCTGCGATGATTTCCGCATTGGTGATGTCGATGGACTGTCCATAATACTGGGAATAGTAGGACTGCATCTGTGCCAGATATGAATTAACCGCGCTCTGAACCTCGGCTTTGGTGAATACCTTTTCGCCAACCGTCAGAATCGGGGTCTTAGCGTCAACTTCCAGATCTTTTTTGACCAGCGAGCAGCCGGAAAGCAGCAGGGCTACAACCAGCAGGCACGCAAGCAAAGCTCTCTTGTGCATAGTTCTCGTCTCCCATCTTTGTAAATCAACTGGATACTTGCGGTATTATAACGCACTGCGCCATTTCACGCAAGCTGAAATGGCGCAGTGGATGTAAAGGAATTGTGAATTTCGGGAATTCTGCAGATTTTACTCCCTCAGAGACAGGGTGAAACCATAATCCTTCATATAGGAAATCAAGTAATCCACGGTCTTCCTTCCGGGGAAAAGCGTCAGAGAACGGGCCGGAATTCCATTCATGGCATCCTCAATGGAAGTATACAGGAAGAATTGGGTGATGCCGTCGGCGGATTCCGCATCTTCCGGCATGGCTAGATCCAGCGCGTAGGTTTCCCCGCTGAAATTTTCAGCGGGCGTTGTAATCAGATCGACCCCCGGGGCGTAGAGAACGACCTTATGCGGGTTCATGCCTTCCGGAAGTTCAATGACAAGATGGGCAGCCGAATCTTCCACGAGATAAAAGTCCGTCTCCCCGAACAGAAGGGGCAGCGTCTGGGACGGGTCCTCGAAGGAGAGCTTGGAGGCGGGGGAGGCTGGAGTGAGGGCAAGGGCAGCCGCGGCCGGCCAACCCGGATTGGCAGCGAGGGCCTGCACTGCTTCCTCTCCGGAGAGAAGACGGAAGGAGTCAAGCAGAATGGACTCGGAACCGTTCATGGAAAGACGGAAGGAGAAAGTAAAGGTCACTGTATGCTCACCTTCGGGAAGAGGAAGCGCATAGGATGTCCAGTCCGTATTTCCACCAAGTGCAAAAGCTTCGGTTCCGTCGATGGCAGCGGTCAGAAGGTTGACTCCGTCGGTGCATGCGGTTTTCAGATCAAAAGCCAGGACATCCCCTTCCTGGGCCCGGACAAGAACCGACAGGGAAGAGCGGGTTCCGGCGGTCTGCGGACCGGAAGGGCTGAGGGCCAGACGTTCACCGTCTTCGACAGCCTTCATCGGCCAGACAAAAGGATCCTCCGGATTGAGATAGGTCAGGTGCTCGTCGTCTCCCAGTGCAGAGACCAGTGTCTCCGCGTTTTCCCCTTCCACACCGGCGCGCGGCCCGGGGAATCCGTCGAGGGAGACAGACTCTGTATAGTAATCTGAGGTAAGAAAGTCAAAGAGCTGCAGGAAATCATCGGCAGAAGTCTTTGCTCCGGCCTCCTGGAGCACGATTTTTCCAAAACGGTCAACAACGACCGTGACGGGAATGCTGCCCGTCGTAAAACGGGCAGAAAGGGAAAGTTCACTGTCGGAAGCGACATCAAAGGTGAGGCCCAGGTCATCGGCATACTTCTTGAGCACGTCGGGACTGTCTTTGGGTTCCACAGACAGTGCAAGCACCGCCACAGAATCTGCGTATTGCTCATAGGCCTGCTCCATATAAGGGAATTCCATTTTGCAGGGTCCGCACCAGGAGGCAAAGAAGTTGATCAGAACCATCTTTTTTTCCTGGAGCACATCCTGAAGAGAAAAGGTCCCGTTCAGTGTCTGCACGGTGAAATCTGGCATTTCCTCCGGCTCTGCTGAAGCAGAAAGGCAGAAAAGGCAGAGAAGCAGGACAAGAAGGGAAAGAATACGTTTCATAAAAAACCTCCGGTCATCTGAGATCGGTCAGATGATAATGATGTTTGAGGAACCCATCGAGATTGCCGTATTCACTGACGGTGATGGCGGGAATCTGAAGGGTTCGCATGCAGGCAATCAGGATACAGATTCCATGGACAATGATGTCGGCACGGTTGGGCTGGAGTCCGGGGAGGGATCTGCGCTCATCCGGGGACATGGGGGCCAGAAGGCATGCTTCCTTTTCGACCTGACTTATGAGCAGAGTGGTTCCGTGCATGCGGGTGCGGTCCGTCCAGGGAACGCCGTTGACCATGGCAGCCAGCGTGGTAAAAGTCCCGCCGGTACCATACCAGGCAGGGACCGGTGCGAGAGCGGGCAGGGTGTCCAGCTTTTTCAGGAGAATACCGGAGGCTGCCTCGATGACCGTGTCCATTTCGGATACGGAACAGAGCGGAAACATCCGGCTGAGACGGACGGCACCCATCTGGCAGGAAAAGGAGGAGGAAAGGTTCATGCCTTCTCCCACAATGATTTCCGTGGATCCGCCGCCGATATCGATGACACCGCACAGGCCGTTTCCGGAGGCACCGAGAAAGGACAGCTGGGCTTCGGTCTCCCCGGCAATGATCTGGAGTTCCAGACCAGAGCCTTCCCGGATCATGGAGGCAAAGACATCCGCGTTGGCAGCGTCACGGGTGGCACTGGTGGCAAAAAGGAGAATTTCCTGTGCCCCGGCTTCAGCAGCACTTTGCGCCATGGCAGCCACGGAATCCGCACTGGTTTTCATGGCCTGGGGGCTCAGGCGGCGCTGGGCATCCAGGCCAGCAAACAGGCGTGTCCCGGCACGATCGCGGCGTACACGGTACCCCACATTGTTTTCAAGGTCTGCAATAAGCATTCTGACCGAATTGGAACCGATCCCGATGACTGCAACTCGCATAGATACCGCTTCCTCTCTGCAGCATTTGATCACAAAAAGCCCATGCAAAAGCATGAGCCCTCTTTATTCATCATCCAAGGCCTTCTGTTCCATCAGAATCTTCCACTCTTCCGGCGTATAGTTATCCAGAAGTTCTGCGTTCTCCACTTCAAAGCGGATTTCGTCCGGACGCAGATAAAGCAGTTCGGACCTCGCGCGGCTTTCAATATAGGATTTGGAGCCGACGGACGCAAGTTTGTTATCCAGATCAAGGCGCTCTTTTTCCGACACGGAAAGCCGGAACTGGAGCTGTGAATAGGTATTGTTCGCCGTTTTCAGATCATTCGAATTCCAGAGCAGGCCGGCGATGAATGCAAGGCAGATGACAGAGACAATCGTAAGAAAGGCAATCCAGTTGATTGTCTGCGTCCTCCATTTCTTCCACATGTCGGTTCCCCCCTTTTGGAAAATATGTTATTCGACCCGGCTGGCCTTTTTCCTGCCTGCCGGTGGTTTTTAGGTTTCCTTCACCCTCTCCAGCAGGGTGTCCAGCGTGGCAAACCATTTGGCATTGTGTTCGGTTTCCCAGAGCACGGATTCCGCCAGCATATACTGGTATTCAGAAAGCCGGACATAGTCCTGGCGGCTGACGGCGGCATCAATGGCCTGCCGGAGAGCCTGCGGGTCCTGCATGTTGACGGCGAGAGACTCGAGGTTCAGACGGCAGGAGTGCAGAAGGGAGAGAAGATCCATGTCATATTCTTCGCGCTCCATGATCTTCTGGAGTCCGGACAGCATTTCCAGGGCTTCTTCCGGGGGCAGGCCGCAGCCGTACTGCTCCATCAGCCAGAGCCAGCACTCACACATGGTATCCCAGTTGTCCATGACATGGCCGCCGGCAATCACGACTTCTCCCTTGTCCAGGGAAAAATCGGAGGAAGCACGCTGAATCACCATCAGAGGACCGCCGCAGCGCTTGTGCAGGTCAAGCCATTCGTGGGACTGGAACGGATCCGGAGAGTCATAGCGGAACAGGGCGGAATACAGACCGCACTCATGCTTAGTGACCGCAAGACGGCAGGTGCCTTCGATGGCCTCTGCATAGCGGTGCCGGGAAACCATGGAATAGAGGAACGTATCATTGGCATCTCCGTACTCACGGGTCATCCGGTCAATCTGATCCTGGAGTTCTGCGAGCGTATAGGGCGGCCGGTCTTCTGGAATGTCCAGGTAGCCTGCATTGTCCAGGAGGACCTGGCTGAGGCGCAGCATGTCCTGTTCATTGCCGATCACAACAATACGCTGGCGGTAAAGAGTCGACATGACACTCATCTCCTT
>ONVN01000086.1 GCA_900321295.1 uncultured Eubacteriales bacterium | reverse complement strand
TTCGGATTATAGGTCAGGGCAATGATTCCATCCACCTGATTCTGAAGGGCCATCTTGATCAGCTTGTTCTCCCGGTTTGTATCGTATTCGGTAAAGCAGAGAAGCATATGGCAGTTCCGTTTTTCCAGAGCGAGATTCACATGCTGAACAAGAAGCGAAAAAAAGGGATTCACTGTATTCGGAATAAGAAAAGCAATGGTGTTCGTATGGCCGGTTCTGAGGGAACGCCCGCTGCTGTTGTACTGATATCCCAGACGGTCAATGGCGGCCTCGACTTTGGTGCGGAATTCTTCGCCGACTTGCCGGCCATTGATCACCCGGGAAACCGTTCCAAGAGCAACACCGGCTTCTTTGGCAACGTCTGCCATGGTGGGAAGACTTCTTTCTTTCGCCAAAGGACTGTTTCTCCTTTCGATGTTTCATGAAACAGATATTATCATCTTCATGATACAAGGTCAAGGGATACATACACCGCCTTTTTTGCTTTCAGAATAAAGGATGAAAAGAAGGTTCTTCTTTTTCAAACCCTTCAATCCGTTTCGGTCCAAGGACCATCTAAATGTGAAACGTATCATGAATCTGTGAATCCATGTTTTATGGATAGGGGAAGGAACGGTTCCATTTGGTAGCAGCTCGGGACCTCCATCTGCTGTCCGTCCTTACGGAGAGAACGGTATCGGATGGCCGGAAGGACGAAAGAACATTCCGGAACAAGAAAACTATTGACAAGAAAGTGATCTTGGTTTTTACTGCTCTTTGAAATTCATCCGTGCGTCAGGGAAAGCAATCCCTGAGCGCAGCAATTTTCTACAGTGAGGAGCTTACGATCTATGGCAAAGACTTTGGTTCTTGCGGAAAAGCCCTCGGTCGGCAAAGAGCTGGCACGTGTGCTGGGGTGCAGGCAAGGCGGAAACGGATATCTGGAAGGCCCGAAGTATGTTGTAACCTGGGCACTGGGACATCTTGTGACGCTTGCAGATCCCGAAGTCTATGAAAAGGCATGGCAGAAATGGGATATGGAGACGCTGCCCATGCTGCCGCAAAATATGAAGCTTGTCGTCATTCCGGAGTCGGCAAAGCAGTTTAAGGTTGTACAGAGTCTGATGAAACGGCAGGACGTTACGGATATGGTCATCGCAACGGACGCGGGCCGGGAAGGTGAACTGGTTGCACGCTGGATTATGCAGAAAGCCGGATGGAACAAGCCGTCGCGGCGTCTGTGGATCTCCTCCCAGACGGATCGTGCGATCCGGGAAGGTTTTTCCAATCTGCGTCCTGCACGGGAGTATGATGCACTGTACCGCTCGGCACAGGCAAGATCGGAAGCAGACTGGCTCGTCGGACTGAATGTGACGCGCGCGCTGACATGCAGGCATAATGCACAGCTTTCTGCGGGCAGGGTTCAGACACCGACGCTTGCCCTGATCACGCGCCGGGAAGAGGAAATCCGTGCTTTCCGGCCCAAAGACTACTGGACGGTCCGGCTGAATCTGGGCGGTTTCAGCGTCCTTTGGAAAGATGCAAAAGGACAGTCCCGCATCTTTGATCTGCAGCAGGCCCAGGAACTGGCCAAGTCCCTGGAGGGCCGGGAAGGTGTGGTTACCCAGATCAGTACGGCCGGAAAGCAGGTCCCCCCGCCGGCTGCTTATGATCTGACAGAACTTCAGCGGGATGCAAACAAGAAATATGCATATTCCGCCAAGGAAACACTGAACCTGATGCAGTCGCTGTATGAAAGGCATAAACTGCTGACCTACCCGCGCACGGATTCCAGGTACATCTCGGAGGATGTGGTTCCGACCCTTCCTGAACGTCTTCGGAGCGTCACCGTGGGTGAATATGCGGAACTGGCCAGACAGATCCTGCGGACCCGACCGCTTTCGACACGCTATCTTGTGAACAACGCCAAGGTTACGGATCACCATGCCATCATCCCCACGGAGGAACAGCCGGAATTGTTCCGACTGTCGGGTCCGGAAAAGAATATCTATGATCTTGTGGTACGCCGTTTTCTGGCGGTTCTTCTTTCTCCCTATCAGTATGAGGAAGTCACACTGAATGTGCAGATTGCCGGACATACCTTTACAGCAAAAGGGCGTGTGGTCAAACAGCAGGGATGGCGCGCGGCCTATGACCGAAGTTTTTCCCTGGAGGACGAAGAGAAGGAGGAGGGGGAGCAGCAGAATCTCCCGCACCTGACCCGCGGCCAGCGGCTGTCTGTGGACGCTGTGCAGGTCGTTTCCGGAAAGACCACACCGCCTGCACGGTATACGGAAGCCACCCTGCTGACCGCCATGGAACATCCGCAGGTCGAGGATAAAGCCATGGCCAGGACACTGGCGCAGACCAGCGGGCTGGGGACCCCGGCGACCCGGGCCGATATTATTGAAAAACTGTTTTCCAGCTTCTACATTGAACGCCGGGGCAAGGAACTGGTTCCGACCTCCAAGGGTCAGCAGCTGGTGAAGCTTGCTCCGGAAGAACTGCGGTCGGCGGTACTGACGGCCCAATGGGAAGATCAGCTGGCCGCCATTGCCCAGGGGAAAGGGTCGGACAGAGCCTTTGTCGGGGAGATGCGTCAGTTTGCAACAAGACTTGTGGCAGAAGTCCGAACCAGCAGCCAGACATTTACCCATGACAATATGACGCGGACACCCTGCCCGGACTGCGGGAAGAATCTTCTTCGGGTGAAAACAAAGAACGGCGGAGAAATGCTGGTCTGCCCGGACCGTGAGTGCGGATACAGGCGGAGTCTGATTCAGGTTACGAATGCACGCTGCCCCAACTGTCATAAAAAGATGGAACTGCGGGGCGAAGGAGAGAAACAGATGTTTGCCTGCGTCTGCGGATACCGGGAAAAAATGTCGGATTTTAAGGAACGCCGTGCACAGTCGTCCGGCAGCAAGTCCGATGTGCGGAACTATCTTGCGCGTCAGGCAAATCAGGAGCAGCCACGCAATACACCGATGGCGGAACAGCTGGCCAAGTGGCTTGAAAACAATAAGACATAAGGCCAAAAGAAACACGCCGGATCTGCAGGAAGGTGCTCCATACCATTCCCTGCATGCGGACAGGCATCCGGGAAACCGTTGTTTTCGGCTTGATCCGATGGTCCAGACGGGACAGTCGGTGAGAAAGAAGGGAATCTTTCGTGAAAGTGTACTTTGTTCGTCACGGTGAGACGGCAAAGAACCGCGAGAAGCGGCTTCAGGGAAGAAGCAGTGAACCGCTCAGCCCGGCCGGAATCCGTCAGGCGGAAGCGGTACGGGCCTTCTTCCGCAAAAAGGGGATAACCTTTGATCAGGTCTTTTCCAGTCCGCTGAAAAGAGCGGTTCAGACGGCAGACATCATCACCAACGGAATGGAGATATGCCTGGACCCTCGGCTGCAGGAAATGGATTACGGACCTTATGAAGGCATGAGTCTGGAGGAGCCAAGTCCGGAAGTGGTGCATTTTTTCTGCGATTTCCGCCATCATCCGGCTCCGGACGGCATGGAGAGCCTGCAGGCGGTGACAGAACGGCTCCGGGATTTCTTGGAGGATCTCAGCCGAAGTGAAAAGGAGACGGTCCTTGTTGCCACACATGCCATTGCCCTGAAGGGGGCACTGGAAGTGCTTGAGCCCAATGGCACCTGGTGGTCGACGCCTGTCGGCAACTGCACCGTGTACCGGGTGACCTGCACGCGGGGTGCCTATGGGAAACCGGAAGCGGTCTTCAAGCTGAAGACAGGTTCGGAAGCATCAATCGATGAAGGTGAGGAGAAGGATGAAGATGGGACTGCATGAGATATCGATCCGTGAAATGAAAAACCATATTGATCCATGGAACATGGAAAGAGACTGCGCTATTGCGATGGCTTCGGATGGGGCTGAAACGGACGGACTGACGATCGGATGGGCCGGGTTCGGCGTGCTCTGGAACAAACCCGCGGCGACGGTGTACATTCATGAATCCCGTTATTCCAGGCATATTTTTGATCAGGCAGAGGCATTTTCCATCTGTTTTCTGAAGCCGGAGGACCGAAACACGATCGATTATTTTGGACGTGTTTCGGGAAGAGATGAAGATAAAATCCAGCATTGCGGGAAAAAGGTGATCACGGAGGATCTTGCCCCGTACTTTGCGGACAGCCGTGTGGTGCTTCTTTGCCGGATCATGGGGAAAAGCATGTTTGATGCAGAAAGCTGCGATGCCGGTGTCCGGGAATGGTATCGCCGGACGGGTGTGCATACGCAGTACTATGGGGAGATCGTCCGTGCACTGGTCTCGGACTGACCGGAAAAGAGGATGAATTCCTCGGAAAAAGATGCAGAAACACACAAAAAGAGCCTGAAGAAAGCGGTGCGTCCGCTTTCTTCAGGCTCTTTTGTTGGCTCTCAGGATAATTGTTCTTTCATCCAGGCCTTGATGGCTTCGGTCACGAGATCCAGGTGAAGATCATAGCAATGCGTGTCCCCGGGAATCACTTCCAGCTTGGCATTGGCATAAAGGCGGGCTGCTTCAAGACCGTAGCGGACGGGAACAGCTTCGTCGGCATCACCGTGTACAATCAGGACTGGGCCTTGATAGGCCTTAATGGCATCCTCCACCCGGATGGTCTGGGCAACACGGACATAATTTCCGCTGAGCGTCTGCTGATTCCAGCTGTCA
>ONVN01000102.1 GCA_900321295.1 uncultured Eubacteriales bacterium | reverse complement strand
CCACCGTTTTTTCACCCGCTGCTAAGAACGGGCTGGTGCTCCGCTGCTGCTTGTTTGCCGTCCCCTAGCGTCATGGACGGGGGCATGGCAGCATCAACTTGGACAAGAGCTCCATTTTGTGAAGTGTGGGGAAAACCGGAAAGCTGCCGCACACTCCAGGAATTCATCCGTTGGCATAATTATATGCATGCCCCCGTTTCCTGTCAAGACGCAAAACCGTTTATCTGTCCTTTCCGTTCTCTTTCGCACCAGTTCTCACAGGGATTCTGTTTTCCGATCGTTTTCTTACGGTTGTGATTGACTAATCTCGAATCATCTTTTTATAATTTTATACTCATTATTCTGTTCATTCCGAGGTATTGCTATGAATTCTCACGAACGCATACGCATTGGTGAAAAAGCCTCCCTTACTGGCATTGTATGCAACCTGCTTTTGTTTGCACTGAAGATGGCCGTCGGAGTCGCCAGTCATTCTCTTTCCGTTGTTGCCGATGCATTCAACAATATGACGGATTTCATCTCCTCTCTTGTCAGCCTGTTTGCTGTGAAGCTCTCTGAGAAGCCTGCAGACCGTGAGCATCCCTATGGTCATGGCCGCACTGAGTATATTGCAAGTTTTCTTGTTGCTGTTCTGATTTTTGTCGTTGGAACAAACCTTCTTCGTTCGTCTGTAGAGCGTATTCTTGCCCCGGCTCCTCTACAGATGTCCTCTGCAAGCCTTGTCATACTCGCAGCTACTGTTCTTGTCAAATTTCTTCTGTTTCTTTATTTTCGGCATATGGGAATGAAGGCAGAACTGCCGGTTCTTCTTCTTTCTGCAAAAGATGCCCTTTTCGACTGTCTGACGACACTCATTACAATCTGTGCGCTTATCTTCAGCCCCTATGTATCCTTTAATATTGATGCATGGGCAGCCCTTGGGCTTTCCTGCCTCATCCTCTTTTCGTCTGTTCAACATATCCGGGATTCCGCATCCCCCCTCCTGGGTCGGCATCCAAAGGATGGACTGACGGATGCGCTGACATCGCTTGCCGAAAGCCATGAGGAAGTGCTGAGCGTGCATGATGTTATGCTTCATGATTATGGATATCATCTGTATATGGGCTCCATGCATATTGAGCTTCCTGAATCTCTTGCATTTCATGATGCCCATGCAGTGGCAGATGCGATTGAGCAGGAAGCACTGAAAGCTTTAGGGGTCAAACTGGTCGTGCATGCAGACCCTGTTGCTGTCAATGATCCCCAGAGGATTAAACTCCGGCAGACTGCCCAGCATATCCTTGACACCTACAACAGGCCGATATCCATCCATGATTTTCAGCTGGACACATCATCTACATCACCTCATCTCTCCTTTGATCTCCAGGTTCCTTACGATACGCCTGTCCAAACTGAAAAAGAGCTTGAGAACCTGCTCATATCAGCTTTTCTTCAGGAAATACCTAACCTCATCTGTCAGATTCATTTTGATCATATCTGACGGGGACGCTTTGTACATTTCATGATTTTTGCTTGCAGACACTGTATATTTGTGCTATGTTTGCGTTTGCGCCAGCGCATCATCTACAGCAAAGGAGTACGAATCCATGGAATTTGCACAGCGTATGAACCGATTCGGTGAGGAAATCTTCGCCGCACTGAATGTCAAGAAGCTTGCGCTTGAAGCAGAGGGCCGAACCATCTGGAACATGAGTATAGGAACGCCGGATTTTGAAACGCCAACTCATATCCGAGACGCTCTTGTGGAAAGCGCGAAAGATCCTTCTTCTTGGAAATATACGCTCCGTGATCTTCCCGAACTGACACAGGCTGTTTCTGATTATTATTGGAAACGATACGGTGTTGCTGTTTCCCCTGACTGCATCATGAGCTGTTACGGCACCCAGGAGGGTTGCGGTCATCTGGCCATGGCGCTTTGTGGAGAAGGTGATACCGTACTGCTTCCGGATCCATGTTATCCTGTTTTCAAGGCCGGTGTACTTCTTGCTGGCGCTGAACCTGCCTGGTATCCCCTTGAAAAGGAACATCATTTTCTGCCCGATCTTTCCGGTATTCCGGAAGAGACTGCCCGCAGAGCGCGCTTTATGATTGTTTCACTGCCCGCAAACCCCGTCGGATCCGTTGCAGGAAAAGATACCTACGAGGAACTCGTTGCCTGGGCAAAACGGTATGATGTTCTGATTGTTCATGACAACGCATACAGCGATATCATCTATACCGGGGAACCAGGAGGCAGCTTCCTTGCAACACCCGGGGCCATGGATATTGGTGTTGAATTCTTCTCCCTTTCGAAGTCCTTTAATGTCACCGGCGCACGCATTTCTTTCCTGCTGGGCAGGAAAGATGTTGTGGATGCCGTCCGGCTGCTCCGGAGCCAGATCGATTTCGGTATGTTCCTGCCCATTCAGAAAGCAGCCATAGCGGCTCTCACAGGACCTCTGGATTCCGTGAGAAATCAATGCCGGCTTTATCAGGAACGTAGAGATGCCCTGTGCGGCGGCGCACGGGCGATCGGCTGGAATATACCTGACGCCAGCGGAAGCATGTTTGTCTGGGCACCCATCCCTATGCATTACTCCAGTTCCATGGATTTTTGTATGGACCTGCTGGAAAAGGCCGGTGTCCTGTGCACGCCAGGGTCCAGTTTTGGACCCCATGGTGAAGGTTATGTCCGGTTTGCACTGGTTCTTCCTCCAGACAGCATTGCTCAGGCACTGAAATCAATTGAGGCAAGCGGAATACTCGCCTGATCGCTGTCCTATTCTTTTCCATATCATTCTCTATATTGCGAGGCGTACATATGCTTTCCGTTTCTGATTATCGCCAGTCCGGCCGAAATATTCTGGTGGATGACACACTCTATCTTGGCTGGTCCGGTTCCTTCATCGAATTCCGCACAGAAAGCCGGACATGTTCCATGGATCTTCTCACGGATCCATCGATTCCCAGTGAAATCGAACTCGCACGTATTGCAATCTATGTGGACAATCTCACAGAACCTGTGCGCATTGTCACTCTGCGAACCCCGTATGTTCATATCACGGTTCCGGTTTCCGATGGCTTTCATGAGAAGACTGTCCGTATCATGCGTTTGACGGAAGCTGCTTTTGGCCTTTCCGGCATTCGGAACCTGCAGATTGATGAAGGTGCCAGTGTTCATCCTACATCCCCAAAGAAGCATCATATTGAATTCATTGGTGACTCGATCACCTGCGGATATGGCATCGAGGCCTTGTCACCTGCCACCTTTACCACCGGCACAGAAAACCCTGTATCTGCATATGCCATTCTGACTGCTGATGCGCTCGATGCCGATTTTTCTCTTGTTGCCTGGAGCGGTATCGGACTGATTTCATCATGGGTGGAAGCGAGCGTGGAAAAGCCCAATCAGCTCCTTCTGATGTCCAGGCTTTACCCCTATCATCAGCTTCGTCTTTCTGAACGCCTGAAAATACCCGCTGCTCCTCACGATTTCGCATCGGATCCTGCAGATCTGGTGGTCATCAACCTTGGAACGAATGACGCCAGCTGGACGCGAGGCATTTCTGAACGCGAATCTCTATTTGCAGCTTCCTATGCATCTTTTCTTGGTCAGGTCCATGCGTCAAGGCCGAAAACGCCGATTCTTTCTGTGCTTGGCACCATGGAGCAGAGCCTTTGTGCTACAATAGAGCATGAGGTACATTCTTTTCAGGAGCAGCATCCAGATGTATCGGTCCATTTTTTGCAGCTCCCCCTGCAAAAGCCCGAAGACGGCCTTGGAGCCGACGGTCATCCCACGCCTGCCACTCAAAGAAAAGCCGCAGACCATCTGATTACTTGCATTCAGGAGTTACAGCTTTGGTGCAGCTGATATCCATATGTGTCGAACATGGTATTCTGTTTTGATCGAACAAAATTCCCCTTGACACAAATTGGAAAATCGTGTAAGATATCCCCTGTCGCCAAGAGCGGCAGGATATCGCGGGGTAGAGCAGTTTGGTAGCTCGTCGGGCTCATAACCCGGAGGTCGTGGGTTCAAGTCCCACCCCCGCAACGTGGCTCCGTAGCTCAGCTGGCTAGAGCATTCGGTTCATACCCGGAGTGTCATTGGTTCGAATCCAATCGGAGCCACT
>ONVN01000389.1 GCA_900321295.1 uncultured Eubacteriales bacterium | reverse complement strand
TTTCCCTTTTCTCCCAGCCAGTTCATGATTTCCTCGGACGTTTCCATGTTTTTGCGGCCGGAGCGCTTTCCGCCGGGAATGCTCATCGGGGTGCCGCCGGCAACCGTCTCCAGGTTTTCCATGTTCAGTTCCATTGTGTTCATATAATCAGACATTTTTTTATCTCCTTTAATCTTTCTTTATCTGGCTGCGCTTTGCGCAGCTGCTTTCTTTTCTGTCCGGGTGTTTCAACCGCGGACATAGAATGATACGTTCAAAGACTGGAGCATGGCAGTGAAAAGTGGAAAAAAAGAAAAAAGAAAAAAACTGCGCATGCTCCGGGAATGTGTTTCCCGGCATGTGCCGCCCGGCAGGGGAAACATTCGTCAGCGGAAAAAGCCGTTACGTGGAAATTGACGGCGCCGGGCATCAATGATATCATCTGCGTGAACCGGCGGTCCGGGCAGGGCGGAGAATGCACAGGCCCGGACCGCGCAATGAATCAGAATACGTCAGGAGGCTTTCTATGCTCAGTCAGGAAACGGCAGCTGCGGTGCTCGATGCGGCGCTGCGGTCCGGCGGTGATTTTGCCGAGATTTTTCTGGAGGACCGCAGAAACAATGTCCTCTCCATGCGCTCAAACCGGATTGAAACGGTGAACTCCAACCGGCTGCACGGGGCCGGCGTCCGCGTTTATTCCGGTCTTTCCTCCGTCTATGTTTATACCAATGACACGTCCCTGAAGGGCCTGCTCGACTGCGCGGCAAGGGCTGCGGCCGCCATCTCCGGACCCGATCTGCACAAGGCGGCTGCCTTTGCGGCCTCCCAGTGCCCGAATGTCCACATCATCAAGGAACTGCCCTCCCAGGCAGACGCCCGGAAAAAGGCCGAAAAGCTCAAGGCCGCCAACGCGATCCTGAAGATGTATCCCGAGGTTGTCCAGGGCATCATCAACTACACGGATTCCGAGCAGCGCGTCTGGATTGCGAACTCGGAAGGCATGTTCAAGAATGACCTGCGCGTGTACACCCGCTTTGTCGTCAATGCGGTTGCCTCCAACGGCACCGAAAACCAGACCGGATCCTGCACACCCGGTGCGATGCAGGGATTTGAGCTCTTTGACCGCACGGTGGACCCGGAAATGTGCGCGCATACGGCTGCCCGGACGGCGGTCACCATGCTGCACGCCCCGCTGTGCCCCTCCGGCATGATGCCCGTGGTCATTGACAACGGCTTTGGCGGCGTGATCTTCCATGAAGCCTGCGGCCACAGCCTGGAGGCCACCTCCGTAGCCCCCGGCAACAGCGAGTTCTCCGGCAAGCTTGGACAGAAGATTGCCTCCGACCGGGTCACGGCCATTGATGACGGCACGATCCCGAATGCATGGGGGAGTGAAAACATCGACGACGAGGGCAATGAGCCTACGAAACTGGTCCTCATTGAAAACGGCATCCTGAAGAACTACATGATTGACCGTCTCAACAGCCGGAAGATGGGCATGCCCGTGACCGGTTCCGGACGCCGTCAGGGCTACATGTTTGCCCCGACCAGCCGCATGCGCAACACGTACATCGCGGCAGGCAATGACAGCGAGACCGAAATGATCGCCACCATGGGCGATGGCCTGTACTGCCGCAAGATGGGCGGCGGTTCCGTGGATCCGTCCACCGGCAAGTTCAACTTCTCCGTGCAGGAAGGCTATCTGGTCAAAGACGGCCGCATCGTGCACCCGGTCCGCGGCGCGAGTCTCATCGGCCGCGGCAGTGAAATCCTCATGAAGATCGACCGGGTCGGCCGTGACATGCAGATGGCCCAGGGTATGTGCGGATCCCTGTCGGGTTCGGTCCCGACCAATGTCGGCCAGCCCATGATCCGTGTTTCCAGTCTCACCGTCGGCGGTGCAAAGTAAGGGAGGTTTGAACATGGACGAATATATCAGAAAACTCCTGGCCGCGGCGCAGGAAGCCGGGATCAGCGCGGCCGAGGTCTACCTTGTTTCCAACGACCGGTTCCGCGCCATGTGCCAGCAGGGCGTGATCAACAATTATACGGTCAACAGCACCCGCGGTCTGAGCCTGCGTGGTCTGTACAACGGAAAGATGGGCTATGCCGGCACGGAAGCCTTCGATGACGAATCCGTGCAGCAGCTGGTCTCCAGCGTGATCGAATCCGCCACCCTGTCCGAGGATGACAGCGTGCAGGAAATCTATCCCGGGGACAAGGTCTATCCCACCGTGGATAACTATCAGCCGGAACTGGATGCGGTGACGCCTGAGGCCAAGCTGAACTATATCCGCGAAGCGGAGCAGAAACTGCTCGCCTGTGATTCCAGGATTGCAGCTGCAACCTACAACATGATTTCCACCTCTTCGGGCAGCGTGCGGATCGTCAATTCCTACGGTCTGGACCTGAGCATGCGGGACAACGGATGCGTCAGCTACATCAATGCCCTGGTGAAGGAAGACGGCCACAGCGCCAGTGAAAGCGCCATCAGCGTCGGCCGTGTGTTCCGTCCGGAAGAAGCCGAGCGTACGGCGAAGGAAGCCGCCGAAAAAGCCCTGTTCATGCTCGGCGCAGCCCCCGTGGAGAGCGGCATCTACCGTGCCATTTTCGATCCCTATGCCATGGGCGACATGCTCGGCGTCTTCTCCGGCATTTTCTCCTCGGAGAATGCCCAGCAGAACATGAGCCTGCTGGCGGGACGCGAAGGCGAGAAGATTGCCTCCGATGTGGTGAACCTGGTGGACGATCCGCTGCTGGAAGGCGGCTATGAGAGCCGTGCCTTTGACGATGAGGGCGTTGCCTGCCGTACCACCAACGTGGTGGAAAACGGTGTCCTCAAAACCCTCCTCTACAACCTCAAGACGGCCCGGAAGGCCGGCGTGCAGTCCACCGGCAGTGCCCGGAAAGCGGGCTATGCGGCGCCTGTGCGCGTGGCTCCCAGCAACTTCTTCTTCAAGCCCGGCACGAAGAACCTCGACGAACTCATGGCGGACATGGGCGAAGGCCTGGTCATTACCGACGTCGGCGGCCTGCATGCCGGTGCCAATCCGATGAGCGGTGACTTCAGCCTGATTGCCGAGGGCTATACGGTGCATAACGGCGTGAAGGACAAGCCGGTGGAACAGATCACGGTGGCCGGCAACTTCTATGAGCTGCTCAAGGCCATCCGTGCGGTGGGCAGTGACCTTGTCTTCCCGGGCGGCGGCATTGGCAGCCCCTCCGTGGATGTCGGGGAAATCCGGGTTTCCGGTAAGTAAATGGTTTCAACAGAAAACAGGTCTGCAGATGCGTCCAATGCGCACCGGCAGACCTGTTTTCTTGATCCGGGAAAATCAGAGGAAGGAGCGGAGGAGGGGCTCCAGGGTATGGGCCATGCGCCAGAATCCGAGATCGTTGGGATGGGTGCCGTCCACCGTGCACATGTCGCGGTCATCCATGCCGAAGAGGACCTCGCCGTCCACGTAGACCACGTGCCGGTCGCCGGCCATCAGGGCATGGTCACAGGTTGCCTGGATGATGTTCCGGCGCTTTGCATTTTCCTCTGGATTTGTGTCAAAATCCGGTTTGCTGAGGATGAAGACGGGCAGGTCAGGCTGTGCTGCCCGGATGGTCCGGAAAAAGACCTCATGGGTTTTCAGCAGATGCTCCGCGTCAGGTGCATTATGATCATAGTCCAGGACGAAGGCACGCATGGGCAGGGAGGCAATGTACTCGGCAATCTGCACTTCACCTTTGCCGTTCCCGGAAAAACCGAGGTTGATCTCCGGTGCATCCAGATGACGGCAGAGAATCGTGGAATAGCAGGAGCCCGCCTTGCTGGCACACCCGCCCTGGGTGATGGAGGAACCGTAGAACACAATGGGCTTCTCGATTTCCGGAAGGCGTCCCGGAGCAATCTGGGAGTCTTGCGGGAAACCGAGCATGAGCGCGTTCAGGCCGTTGTAGAGCGGGAGATACAGAACATAGTGGCGCATGCCGCCGGGCAGGGGAAAACTGGAACTCTGTTTTGTCAGGCAGCCGTGTCCCTCGTTCATGGCGGGAATGAGGGTTTTCACATGATACGTTCCGTAGTCGGTTTCCTCAAACAGGTCCAGCCCGCTCTGGCCGCTGGCGGCAAAGTGGGGCATATTGGCGGTCTCCGTCAGCTCCCAGACGACGGCTAGTGTGTCTGCATCCGTGGAAAAACGCACACAGGCGCCGGCCAGGTGATACGCCAGACGTTGCACGCCCTCGCTGCAGCCGGGGAGCATGCTCTCCGGGAGACGGCAGTAAACGCCGCGGCGGTTTGGGGCAAGGCCCCAGAGAGAAAAGGGCGGGTCCCACGGTTCGTGAAAGCGCATGCCCTCAGGGAGGGTTGTGGGAAGACGGAAATTGGGATCGATCTCAGCGATGGTTTTCATATATGCCTCCTGCAGGTATTCTGTCAGGCAGGGAAGATAGCGGCTTTCAATAGAAACGTGACCGCTTCTGGTCAGATGACCGAATGCAGATGACGAACATGATTTTAGCATGTGCTTTTGAAGACGGCAACCATGCGTCGTGCATGGTCAGTCCGGCGGGAGAAAACAGTGAAACAGAGAGAAGTCAGAGAAATGGAATTCTAGAAGATGGGACCTGTGCTTTAGAAAAATACGGAGGCGTGGTCATTGAGAATCTTTTTCTGCATCAACAGAATAAAAAAGAATGCAGAAAAAGAATTGCTGAGAATGAAAGAATGGAGAAAGGTGATTTCAGTTGTGAATGAATTTTATATTTAGCTGCTGTTCTTATAAGGCCAATAAAGGAAACAATCATATTTGTATTTCTTTTCGTTACAAACTATTCTTAATTATGACAAAGAAAATGAGCGAAAATATCTTTCCAAATCTTTATTAGGTAGAATATCCGTTGTCTGATCTTCAGAAATAACAATCGCCATAGTTCGATACGAAGGATCTATCCTCGTTCTCCATACTACATAATTGTTCAACGAATTATACCTTGCACCACGTGCAGTATCACCGCTAATAATTGCTTCGCCATCAAGAATTGCACCAATAGCATAACAAATGCCATCAGGAGAAATAATTATAGCTCCATCAATTGAGGTCAGTTTATTTATAGAGTTGATATTATCTACAAGTGAAATTGGTTCTATAGTAATGGCACGAGAGTTTTGAGCCAAACGCTGAGCTTCATCTTGCGCTTTGTTGCAGATAACAATAGAGGTACCGTGACGCTGGCACTTTGCCAGGTTTACGATTTTTGTCAAGTTTACTGTTTGATCTGAATAATCCGGGAACATGGATTGAAACACAGAACAGAATAAGTCTTCCCTTGTGGGGCTTGGGAAAACACATATGTTTCCTTCAACTGTAAATATTGGAATGTTTTTATTGTCAGGGGAAAGCTTCCATTTTCCATTTCCATCAAAAAGGATAGAGTAATGACCAGCACCTTCTTTGCCGAGTCCAATAACAAAGTTTTGCTGAATAATTAGAGGTGAATCTAAATCTGTCATTTCAAGAAGTTTCCTTATTTCCCGTGTGTTATCCATTGTACACTTAATGTGGTGCATACATCTGATCATATTGATTGATTTAGAAGAATT
>ONVN01000387.1 GCA_900321295.1 uncultured Eubacteriales bacterium | reverse complement strand
ATGACTCCCTGAACCACTATGCCTATGGCGCCATCTGCGGATGGCTGTTCCGTGGTGTCTGCGGCATACGTCTGGAAGCCGGAAAACTGACCCTTCGGCCCTTCCCGCATCCCTCACTCGGACACGCAGAGGCACGATGGCTTTCTCCCATAGGTGAGATCCGCAGTGCCTGGCGTTATGAGGAAGACCGCCTGGTTTTCGAAGGGAGCATTCCTGAAAACCGGACCGCAGAAATCAGACTTCCTGACGGAAGCAGAAAACCTCTGACAGGCGGTGCCTATTCGTTCATAACCGAAACTGCAAAGGGTGAATAAGCGATGTCAAGAATCGAAAGGATCGGCACAAAAAAAGTCCTGACCGTAAACGGAAAACCGTTTCCCCTGCTGGCAGGCGAGGTCCACAATTCCGATTCCTCTTCCCCGGCCTATATGGAACATATCTGGGAAATCGCAGACAGCCTGGGCATGAATGCCCTTCTGCTGCCGGTTGCCTGGGAAACCGTGGAGCCGGTGGAGGGAAGCTTTGATTTTTCCCTCCCGGAGGCCCTGATCCTCCAGGCCCGGGAACGGAAGATGCACATTGTTTTCCTCTGGTTCGGCAGCTGGAAGAACGCCGAGTGCATGTATGCCCCCGGCTGGGTCAAGCAGGACCTGGTCCGCTTTCCCCGGGCTCAGATCGAAAAAGGGAAAAACAAGGCAGGACGGCGTGTTTCTCCCTCGCTTCCTGTCAAAATCCCCTATACTTCGCTTTCCTATCTGTGCATGGAAACAGCCCGGGCGGATGCAAAGGCTTTCGCTGCCTTCATGGCCTTCCTGAAAGCTTTTGACGGGGAGGAACAGACCGTGGTGGTCGTACAGGTGGAGAATGAAACCGGCCTGCTCGGCGCTGCCCGCGAAGTCTCCGATGCGGCCGACGCCGCTTTTGCCTCCCCTGTCCCGGAGGGGCTGACAGCCTATCTGAAGGCCCATACGGAGACCATGACGCCGGAGATCCGTTCCGCCGTGGAAAACGGCGCCGAAAGCGGGACCTGGGAGGAAGTCTTCGGACCGGCTGCAGAGGAGATCTTCTCTGCTTTCCATGTGGCATCCTATGTGGAAACCGTGGCCTCTGCAGGAAAGGCGGTCTATGATCTTCCCCTGGCCGTCAACTGCTGGCTGGACAAGGGCGGAGAACCCGGAACCTATCCCACCGGCGGCCCCGTCTCCAAGGTCCATGAGGTGTGGAATTACTGTGCCCCGTCCATTGATGTGTACTGCCCGGATATCTATGTTCCACAGTTCAGGGCCGTCTGCGATGAATTCACCCGCAGGGGCAACCCGCTGTTCATTCCGGAAACAGCCACTCACAGCTACTGCGCACCGCGCCTTCTGTACACAGTCGGCCACTATCATGCGTCCTGCTATTCCCCCTTCGGGTTTGACGATATCGGACGGCCCTTTTCCGCCACGCAGGCCTATCTGTTCGGGGTGGATGTCACCGATCCCGTGCTGAAAACGCCCCAGCCCCTGGAAGAATACCAGGTCATCGGGCAGATGCTGAGGAACATGCTGCCCGTGCTTTCCGACGCATATGGGACCGAACGTCTTCAGGCCGTGTCTGCAGAGACCGATCCGGCGATACCCGGTCCCGACGGAAATCCCTTCCTGGCCAAGCAGCCCTGCATGGATTTCGCGGGCTTCCGCCTGACGGTATCCTTCAAAGGGCCCACCAATCCCAGAGCCGACGGCGCCTGCCTGTGCCTGGCTGTCAGTGACCGGGAATGCTATGTATTGGGCAATGCCTGCAGTCTGACCTTTGAATCCCGGAACCCGGACCAGCCGAATCTGGATTTCCTGCTGGTGGAAGAGGGGTCCTTTGAAAACGGCCGGTGGAAACCTGTACGACGGCTGAACGGGGATGAAACCGCACACCTGAAACTGGACCATCCAGGTATGCTGCATGTATCCTTCTTCACCTATGCCTGACAGAAAGGAGTTCTCTGCATGAATATTCTGTGCAATCCTGTCAATATCAATTACCGATACCAGTTCAACATGGATCCCCGCCAGCACGGGAAAATGCAGATCTGCAGGGAGGCCGCAGATCCGTCCATGATCTGCTTCAGGGGCCGCTACTACATTTTTGCGTCCATGACCCTGGGCGTATGGGTATCGGACGATCTGGCGCACTGGGAAAACCACCGCCTGCCCCCGGAACTGCCTCTGTATGATTATGCACCGGATGTGCGGGTTATGGGCGACTGGGTCTACTACTGCGCTTCCCGCCGGGAGGAGAACTGTGACAGGTACCGTACCCGGGACATCCTGAACGGACCCTATGAGAAAATCGACGGTTCCTTCCCTTTCTGGGACCCGAACCTGTTCATTGATGATGACGGACGCGTCTATTTCTACTGGGGCTGCTCCAATGTCACCCCGATCTGGGGTGTGGAGCTCGATCCCCGGACCATGCAGCCCCTTTGTGAAAAAAAGGTAATGGTGGATGGGCATCCCTTTGAAATCGGGTATGAGCGCGTGGGAGAGGACAACAGCCGGCTGCCCGCATCCGAAGCAGAAATCGATGCGGCGTATGAAGCGTTCCACAAACGGCAGGGCATTCCCGAAGGCCAGGTGCCTGAGCATCTGAAACCGCTGATCCGCGGCATGTTCTCCCGCAGGCCGTATATCGAAGGTGCCTGGATGGACAAGCACAACGGCCGGTATTACCTGCAGTATGCCTGTCCCGGCACCCAGTACAATACCTATTCCGACGGTGTGTATGTTTCCGAAAGCCCTCTGGGACCGTTCACCCTGGCAGAGAACAACCCCTATTCCTATAAGCCCGGCGGTTTCCTGCCCGGTGCCGGTCACGGTTCCACCATGCAGGACCTGAAGGGCAGCTGGTGGCACACCGCCACCATGCGCATCAGCATGAACCATGATTTTGAGCGCCGTGTCGGCATCTGGCCCGCAGGCTTTGACGCAGACGGCGAGCTCTTCTGCAATCAGCGCTATGGCGACTGGCCCATGGCCTTGGAGGGCGATCCCTGGCGCAGCCCGCTGTGGATGCTGCTCAGTGCCGGGAAGAAAGCAACGGCTTCCTCCTGTGTGGAAGGCCATGAGCCGGAGAAAGCCACGGAAGAAAATGTACAGACCTGGTGGCGCGCAGCTTCTGCCGAACGCACCGAATGGCTGCAGATTGATCTGGGAGAGGCCTTCGACGTGCATGCCGTTCAGATCAATTTTGCCGATGACCGGATGGACATTCCCTGTCCCGGTCAGATCGTGGGCGGAAGTCAGGCACGTTATATCGAAGAACGTGACCTGCTCACCCAGTGGAAGCTGAGCGGCAGTCTTGACGGGGAATCCTGGTTTGTCCTCGAAGACAAATCCGATGCCCGGACGGACCTCACCCATGACCTGGTTCTCCGGGAGGATGGCGTGCGGGTCCGGTTCCTCCGCCTTTCCGATCTGGCTGTACCCTATGGCCAGCAGCCCTGCATCTCCGGCCTGCGGGTATTCGGCCTGGGACATGGTCCTCTGCCCGGCACGCCGGTTTTCACCGCCGCGCGCACCAGTGACCTGGACATGACGGTTTCCGTGCAGGCTCAGGAAAACACCGTAGGCTACAACATCCTGTTCGGTTCCGATCCCGAAAAACTGTACCACAGTTATATGGTGTTCCGGGCCGGTGAACAGCGCATCGGTGCGCTGGTGAAGGGCAGGCATTACTTTGTGCGCGTGGATGCCTTCAATGAGAGCGGCATTACGGAAGGCGTCTGCCTTCCACTGTAAGGAGACACCGGTATGACGATGGAAAATACAGAATTCGGCAGACTTGAAGTCTTTACCGTTCCCCTGCCGGATCAGCTCGGTTCCGATGTCAGCGGGACCTACACCGGTTCCGGACGGATCCTGGTTTCCGTCCGGATGCCGGAAAAAGCCCGTGACTGGTACCGGGTCTTTACCATCCGGGATGACGGAACCGACCTCTGCGAAGTCTTTGACGGGGAGATTCCCCAGAAGCCCGGCGCCAACGGCATCCGGTGGATGTGCTATGCAGACAACCGGCGTGTTCTGCTGGGCGACTATGTCCTGGAGTGCACCCCGGACCTGGATCACTGTGAAAAAGCAGAACTGCTTCCCGTGGTCTTCCCCGAAGAAATCAGCCGGATTCCCGGTCTGTTCATGCGCTGGTCCGAACCGATCATCGCCCCGGACAATGTCCATATCTGCTTTTCTTCCCTGACCGCGGGCAGCGCCTTCAACTTTTTGGGCAGACTGGTCCGTCGGGAAAAAGAATACGTCATTGAGGATGCTGTGGTTGTCAGTACGGTCCTGGGTTACCGGCAGGATCCGGATCATCCAGGCTGCTGCCTGAAGAACACCCAGCGCGGCGGCGAGGTAAAACAGTTCGTCCGCGGCGGCCGTGGCATCACCCTTGCCGGCGGCGGCAGGAGCGTCAGCGAAAGCTGCCTGCAGATGCTCGACAGCGAAGAGGTTACCTTTATCACCGATACCCTGGGCTACGAGGAGACGGCCATCCTCTCACCGGATGAGCGCTGTGCGGTCTGCATGTCTCCGCGCTTCTCCCCCGGCACGGACATGGGCATCCTGGGTGTGGTCCCGCTGACCGGTGACCTGCCCACCCGCGGCCGATACCTGAACGTGCTGTATCAGTATGCCATTTCCGGCGTCCGGGCTTTCCGCTCCGGAAATATCGGCCCTGCGCTGATCGACGTGGAGCGTTCCATGAAAGAAGGCCGCGGCTATCGGGGCGTCAATCTCAGTGATCCTGAAAACCGCTGGGTGTATTATTCGCCGATGAGCTGGCACCCGGACAGCACCCGGGCCCTCTGGAACGAACGCACCCGTCTGAGCGAAGGCCCTGTGCAGTGCAGGCTGCGTGTCTGCCGTCTGCTGGACCGTCTCCCTTCCGAACCGGTGCCCCCGCAGCCCACCCCGGATGGAAAGGATATTCCCTATGCCGAACCGCTGTCTTCTGTGCTGGCACCGGCAGCCATGTCCTATCCCCTGACCGTGCATGGAAAATGCGGCACCGTCGTCAATCAGCCCGCTGAAGAGAATTTCTTTGAAACGCGGTACAATCATTACAGTGAAGACGGGGAAACCTTCTACGACGGTTTTCTCCGTGTCCAGACCCCTGCAAACATGTTCCAGCCGGGAAAAACAGTCATTGAAAGCGATCTGCTTGTTTCCGGTGCACATACCGGACGCATGAACCTCCGCCTTGTAATGCAGGCGGATGAACATTTTCAGGTTCATCCCGACCTTGAGCAGAGTTATGGCTCTGCAGAATACGACGGCCTTCTCCGGGAGATGAAAGAAATCTTTCCCTGACCCCGGCAGCGTAAAAACCGTTTCACCATCCGCAGTCTTATGAAAAAATGAAAGATTTCTTTCCTTTTCGACCATGAAAAGAGCCGGAATGCGTAACTCCGCATTCCGGCTCTTTTTTGGCACCTGCTGGCAGCGGCAGGTGTCGAACCATCACAGGCCCTGCGGGATGCGATTTCCTTCAGCTGGGAAATGAATGATGCCTCCTTTGAAGCCTTCCGGACCATGTATGCTGATTCTATGAAAGCATCCGAACAAAGGCAGGAGTGAAATACGTTCTCCGGCAGATTTTGAGCCTGCAGGCCGTCCGGCAGCATCCTGCCTGCCATGGCGGTTTTTTCTGAAGTCATCCATGGTTGCGTATATCGTCATCCTGAGACGATCCGTCTGCCCTTCCTTTTCGAATCTCAGCCGTCCTGCATTTTCGGTTTTCTTGCAGGAAACCGGTTTTTGTGATATACATTTGATATACATTCCAAAATGTCTCAGACATACCATATTCGTCATCACGAGGTGATCTTCCATGAATATTCCTCCGGCTGTGCAGGAAAAGTATGATCCGATTGCATCCCTGATCCGGGATTTCTGCCGCCAGCATCTGAACGAAGATTATGAGGTGCTTTGCCTCCGGCTGCTGGAAGACCTGTGCAGCCAGCAGCCTTCACCGCTCCTGCGTGGACGCGTGAACACATGGGCCGCGGGCATCCTCTATGCCATCGGATCCAACAATTACCTTTTCGACAAGTCCCAGAAAGTCCATATGACGGCGGGCGAACTGGCTGCGCCGTTCGGACTGGCCGCATCCACCGCAGCCAACAAAGCGAATGAGATTGCCCGCCTGTGTGATGTCAACCATCTTGAAGCCCGGTGGGTTCTGCCGGAACTTGCTGAACAGTTACCGGAAACATGGTTTGTGTCCCTCAACGGCCGGATCATTGACCTGCGTACTGCCCCCCTGCCTCTTCAGCTTTCCGCCTATCATGAGGGGATCATCCCTATTGTGCCGGCTTTTGTCCCGCCGTATAAATGCAGGTATGCTCCGTATTTCCTGCGGCATCCGGAAAACGGGCAGGGGAACACACCCGACACCTCCTGCACAGGCTCTGCGCCTGAACCTGACGACTATTCCGATATTTACCGCGCTTTTGGTGTGGAACCATAATCCTTCCCGTTCAGCATCAGACCGGCCCGGCGGCCGGTCTTTCTGCATCTTCCTTTTCTTTTCGAGCGAGTCCTGTCTGCTGTTCTTCTGCAGAAAGTCCCGAAACGTGCCACCCCCGCTTTCCCCGTGCTCCGCATCGGATTGACAAATGCCTCCATCGGGTACAAAATGGAAAGACATCAGCAGCCCGGGACCGGATTCTCCTCACTGTCCCTGACCCGCTGAAAATCGATCCGCAAGAGAGGCATCACCATGGAAATGATCAGTATTCTTGTCCGGCAGATTCTCCAGATGTTCCTTCTGTCTGGTATCGGGTTCGTACTGTATAAGACCCATAAGATCACACAGGAAGGCAGCAAAACGCTCGGAAACATCCTGATTTACCTTGCACTCCCTGCCGTCATTATCAATGGCTTTCTGGTCGAGTACAACACAGAACATGTGCTGGGCATCGTGTACAGCGCCGCCACCGCCGCGGTGCTCCTGCTCCTTTCCATTCTTATTGCCCGTCTGTTCTTCCGGAAAGATGCCATCGCGGCTTTTGCCGGCGCTTTCTCCAATCCCGGTTTCTTCGGCATCCCGCTCATCATTGCCTCCCTTGGACAGGGAGCGGTGTTCTATGTCGCCTGCTTTGTGGCTTTCCTGAACATCGGACAGTGGACCTACGGGGTTTCCATCCTGACCGGCCAGCCGGTCATGCAGGGGCTGCAGCCCAAAAAACTCATCCGTGCACCGTTTATCCTTGCGATCCTGATCGGTCTGCTCCTGTTCTTTACACGCATCAGACTGCCCCAGGTTATCAGCGGCTGCATTTCCTCCGTGGCAGCGCTCAACACACCTCTGGCCATGTTCACCGTGGGTATCTACCTGGCCCAGACGGATCTCCTCGGCATGTTCCGGAAAAAGGCTGTCTACCTGATTTCCCTGGTCCGGCTGCTGGTGATTCCGCTGGTTTCCGTCCTGCTGCTCTCCCTTCTCCCGGATTCCCTGTACGCCATGAAGATGGCCGTACTTCTGGCCATTGCATGCCCGGTCGGATCCAATGTTGCTGTTTACGCCCAGCTTTATGATCAGGATTATCCGTATGCGGTCGAAACCGTTGTCATTTCCACACTGTTCTCCATTCTGACCATTCCCCTGGTCGTGCAGTGCACCGCCTATTTCTGGTAAGACGGCTCCTCCCCCTGAATCGAACCATCCGGATGCAGAGGCAAACCTCCGCATCCGTTTTTCTGTGCAGCCTTCACCCGTCCGTGCCATATACAGACAAGGCACATCGCATTTTCCTCTTGTTTTCTTCCGCCTTACAGGGCATACTATGGGTAAGATGTCTTTCTGCGCAAATCAGCATCCATGCTGTTTCCGCCTGAGAAGCAAATCACAGACGAGGAGGAATCCTGATGGAACAGCCGTCATCTTCGGAATCCCTGAAATATCTGCGTCTGCTGGCAGAACAGTTCCCTACCATCGAAGCTCTCTGCACGGAAATCTCCCGCCTCAGTGCACAGCTCAGCCTTCCCAAGGGTACGGAGCATTTCATGAGCGATATCCACGGCGAGTATGAAGCCTTCTGTCACATCATGAACAACTGCTCCGGTGTCATCCGGGAGAAGGTCCATCTGTGGCTGAGCGATCTGTCCGATCGGGAGGCAGACGCCCTGTGCACCCTCATCTACTACCCGGATGCCATTCTCAGGAAACATCACCGGAAGGGCGAGATTCCGGCCGCATGGTACCGACAGCAGGTGGAGCGCCTCACCTACCTCGCCCGGATGCTTTCCTCCAAATACACACGCGAAAAAGTCCGCCGTGCCATGCCCGATGACTGGGCTTTCCTGCTCGACGAACTGATGCATTATCAGAATGATGAGGAAGGCGAAGAGACCGAGCAGGTCGGCAACCGCCGTCTCTACCACGATGCCATTATTGAGACCCTGATCACCACTATGGGCATTGACAGCCTGCTCAAGGCACTCACGGTTCTGATCAAAAACCTGGCCGTTGACCGTCTGCATGTGGTCGGAGATATCTTTGACCGCGGCCCGCGGGCTGACAGCATTATGGAGATCCTGATCCATCATCATTCGGTCGATATTGAGTGGGGCAACCATGACATTCTCTGGATGGGTGCAGCCTCCGGCAGTGAATGCTGCATCGCCGCCGTTCTCCGCAATTCCCTGTCCTACGGCAACATGGATATCCTTGAACGCGGCTACGGCATCCCCCTGCGTGAACTGACGCTGTTTGCGGAAAAGCTGTATCCGGGGCTTTCCCCGGAAAAAGCCATGGTGGAAGCCGTCAGTATTATGATGTTCAAGCTGGAAGGCCAGCTGATCCGGCGCAATCCGGAGTTCGGGATGGAGGACCGTCTCCTGCTTCACAAAATGGACCTCGAGCATCATCAGATCGAAATTGACGGGGAAATCTGGCCTCTCCGGGAGGTCTCCCTGCCCACCGTGGACCCCGCCGATCCCTATGCCCTGTCGGACGAGGAAAAGCAGGTCATGGCCAAACTGAGGCATGCCTTCACCCACAGCATCCGGCTCAACGAGCACATCACCTTCCTGTACCGCCGAGGCTGGATGTACCGCGCCTTCAACGGGAATCTCCTGTTCCATGGCTGCGTTCCGCTCAATGAAGACGGCACCTTCCTCCGGAAAAAGCTCGGCGGCGTTCTCCTGTCCGGCAAGGCCCTCATGGACTATGCAGACCGGACAGCCCGGCGTGCCTTCTATACAGGAGACCAGGCATCCCTGGATTTCATGTGGTATCTGTGGTGCGGGACGGATTCCCCGGTGTGCGGAAGAAAAATCAAGACCTTCGCCCGGGCCTTCATTCCGGATGAGCGCGCCTGGCACGAACCCCGCAATCCCTATTACAAGTGGTACAATTCCGAGAGCAAATGTGTGGAAATCCTTCAGGAATTCGGCCTGACCGAGGAAACCTCCTGCATTGTCAATGGACACACACCCATCCGGGTGACCCACGGGGAAAGCCCGCTGAAAGCCGGAGGAAAACTGGTCGTGATTGACGGCGGCTTCTGCAAGGCCTATCAGAAGACAACGGGCATTGCCGGATATACCCTGATTTCCAACAGCCACGGTATGCGCCTGATGTCCCATCAGCCGTTCACAACCCTCCAGGATGCCCAGGAAACGGGCCGTGACATCCATTCCCAGTCCTATGAGTTCAAGACCTTTGCCCGTCGGAAATATGCTGTGGACACCGAGCGGGGCCGACTGCTCAAGGAGCGTATGAATGATCTTCTGCAGCTGTTGGACGCCTGCCGGAGCGGCATCATTACCCTGCAGAAGTAAGGCAGGTCGATTTTCCGGATACCGTCTTCTGTATGCTCATGACCTGCGTCACGCACGGATTCACAGCCGGTCCGGATCTCCCAGTATCCTGACCCAGCGGCCTTCCTGGAAACACAAATTCCCTTCCGGAAGCACAACAAAAACGCGTATCGCCTGCCCCCTGTCAGGGCCATGCGGTACGCGTTTTCTGTTGTCTGCCCTTCCCTGCACAGAAAAACCCCGAAGCCGTTCTGCTTCAGGGTTTCTTTCCTGTCCTCAGGACATTCTTTCCTCAAAAACCAGTTTCACCCAGTCCGACTCCCAGTTCAGCCTCCCGTACATACGGGTCAGCTCGAAGATCTGTTTCTGAAGGTCTTGCGTCAGGCTGCCGGGTTTCAGGCGCCAGTGCCAGTTGTTCTCAAGATGGGCAGGCTCATTGACGCGTGCTTCGCTCCCAAGCCCCAGATAATCCTGGATGGCGATGACGCAGGTTTCTGCCCGGACCATCTGGGCCGCGCGGACAAACACTTCATGCATCCGGTTGTCCGGCAGGTCCTCACATCCGAAATACCGCCTGATGTTCCGGCGGTCTTCTTCACCCAGTCCCGCAAACCATCCGTTGATCGGATCGTTGTCATGGGTGCCGGGGTACACGACACAGTGCTCCGGAATATTGTGGGGCAGATAATCATTGGCAGCCCCGTAATCGTTCGCGTCAAACCCGAACTGAAGCACCTTCATGTTGGGGAACCCGGTATCCCGTACCATGGCACGGACGGATTCGGTCATATAGCCGAGGTCCTCCACGATGACCGGCTTGTAGCCCATGTTCTCCCACATTTTGCGGAACAGGTCCATGCCCGGACCGGGCTCCCAGTGTCCTGCCAGCGCTGTTTTGCTACCGGCAGGAATGGCGAAGTATTCATCCAGGCCCCGGAAATGGTCAATCCGCAGAAGATCGCTCTGCTGGAAGTTCATCCACAGTCTGGCCATCCACCAGCCAAAGCCGTCCGCCCTGTGCCTGTCCCAACGGTAAAGGGGTGTTCCCCAGATCTGGCCGTCTGCCGAGAACGCATCCGGCGGGCAGCCTGCCACGGCGGTCTGACGGTTGTTCTCATCGAGCTGGAACAGATCCGGATGCACCCAGACGTCAGCGCTGTCAAGACATACATAAATCGGAATATCCCCGATAATGCGGATCTGCTTCTGATTGGCATACTGCTTCAGCGCATTCCATTCCTGGAAGAACTTGAACTGGGTGTACTTATGGAATTCGACATCATAATACAGCGTACGGTTGTAGTAATCGATGGCAAAGCTCCAGCGCTTACTGATATCCTCGGGCCAGTCCGGCCATTCACGGTCGCCGAAGAAAGCCTTCAGGGCCATGAACAGGGCATAGTCGTCCAGCCACCAGGCATTGTCCTGGATAAAGCGCTGGTATTCCGGGTTCTCCGCAATCTTGCTGCGTTCATAGGCTTTGCGGAGCAGCGGAAACCTCCTGGCATACATTTTGCTGTAATCCACATGCTCCGGATCGGAACCGAAGTCCTCCGCATCACATTCTTCCTGGGTCAGCACGCCTTCCTCAATCAGGGCATCCAGACTGATGTAATACGGATTTCCTGCAAAGGCGGAGAACGACTGGTAGGGAGAATCAAAGGACTTGCTGTGGTTAGGCGGGTTCAGCGGCAGGATCTGCCAGTAGGTCTGT